>CANMGM010000005.1 GCA_947497195.1 Bacteroidota bacterium | reverse complement strand
GAATGAAGGGTCTCAATTGTCATTCGGACTCCGTGCTGGTGTTCGGAATACGATGTTCAATGTGAGTAAGCTCCAGAATATTCCCGATGCAGGAGATCCTCTTTACAACGCAAATCAAAGTATCTGGGTACCTAAGTTTGATTTCGGAGCATATTGGTATAGCGACAGAGGATATCTTGGATTATCTATTCCAAATATTCTTGCTATAGACTCTCGCACGTCTGATAATGCAGATGCCGGACTTCGTCGACATTTTTTCCTTAATGGTGGATATGTGTGGAACGTGAATGCAGACGGTTCGATTAAGTTTAAGCCTTCTTTTTTGGTTAAATATGAGCCAACTTCGCCCGTTTCTTTCGATTTGAATGCACATTTCCTGTTTAACGATAAACTTTGGTTGGGAACTTCTTACCGTTACAATTCAGCTGTTGTTTTTATGGCTGAGTATCAGATAACTGAGCAGTTCCGTGCAGGCTTTGCGTTTGATGCAACGACATCTGATATCAGACAATACCAGAATGGTACGATCGAGTTCATGTTGGGCTACGACTTCACGCAAAAATTGGTTAAAATTAAACACCCACGTTATTTCTAAAACCCCGTTTCTCTGAACTATGAAAAAAACCTATTCAATTTTCATTATCGGTCTTGGTTTTATCCTTGGAGGATGCGGAGCCGGTTACTGGGTAAAAAAAGGTGATGCCAGTTATGAAGCTTATGCCTATTCTGATGCCGTTCCTAATTTTCAAAAAGCACTTGAAAAGGATAAAGATAATTACGCAGCCAAGAAGGGTCTCGCCAATAGCTACAGGATGATGAACAATCCTTCGGCTGCAGAAGAACTTTACAAGGAGATTACTGCGATGGCCGAGAACGAGCCGATCAACTTCTTCCATCAGGGGAAGGTTTTGATGCAAGTTCAAAAATATGCTGAAGCAAAAAAGGCATTCGAGGAATATGCTAAAGCGTTGACTCCTGAACAGCCAGAGAATGCAATTATTAAGTCGCTAGTTGAGGCAGCAGGTAATCCAAAGAAATTCGATGGTAATTTGGACACTTGTGCATATAGCCTAAAGCAGATTGAAACATCAGGTTTAATGAATGCCTTGGGTGCTACTCCATTCAATTTTGGATATGTATTCGCCGGTGAATATGCTATAACGGATGAGTCTCCTAAATCCTCAAGAAATCCTTATACCGGGAACGCCTACATGGATTTGTTCTTTACGAAGAAGGATAAAAAGAACGGAATCTGGTCTGCTCCTGAACCATTAAAAGGGGGAGTTAATTCTGAATTCCACGATGCATTTGCTGCTTTTACACCCGATAAACAAACGGCATACTTTACCAGAACTCAGCAGAAGAATGGAAAGATGGTTCTGAACAAAGACAAGGTCTCAAATCTTGAAATTCTTAAATCAAGTTTTGTTGATGGTGAATGGACAAACCTAGAATCTTTTGTGCATAATTCTGTAGATTTTTCTAACGGTCATCCTGCTATTAGCGCCGATGGAAAGACGATGTATTTTAGTTCCGATCGTCCGGGTGGGTATGGTTCTACAGACTTGTACATGTGTACTTGGAATGGAACTACCTGGGACGCTCCAGTTAATTTAGGGCCTATGATCAATACGCCCGGCAGGGAAGTAATGCCTCAGATTGGTTTTGATGAAAAGCTTTATTTCTCATCTGACGGTCATCCCGGCCTTGGTGGTTTGGATATTTTTTCAGCTTCGAAAAATGGCAGCAGCTGGACGATGCCCCAAAATCTTAAATCACCGATCAATTCATCGCGCGATGATTTCTCCTTTACCCTTGATTCGGAAGGTAAGGTTGGAAACCTTTCCTCTTCGCGTTCAGGAACAGATCGTTTATATGAAGTTGTTTACAAAGATATTTTTGTTCCTGTAGAAGTTTGTCTTGTTGAAAAGGAGTCGCGCAAGCCTGTTAGTGGAATTAAGGTATATGCTCAAAATAAAGACAGCGGTGAAATCGATTCAACCACATCAAATTCTGAAGGTAAAGCAAACTTCCGCTTGAAGGGTAATTTTGATTACACAATCAATGCCCGCAGTGCACAGGTTTTAACGAATAATATCGATGTTACGACCAAGGAAAAGAGTTGCGCCAAAGTGATTAAAACTTGCGACGAAGGTAAATTTGTAGAAGTAGAAGCACCAGATTGGGCTAAAGAATACGATATTAAAGATATCTACTACGATTACAACAAATGGAATATCCGCAAGGATGCTGCTAAACAGCTCGATAAACTCGTTACCCTACTAAACAACAATCCGAACTTTAAAATTGAGTTGGGATCGCATACCGATTGCCGTGGTAGTGAAGAATACAATCAGAAATTATCTGAAAAACGTGCACAGTCCGTTGTTAAATATTGCACCATGCGCGATATCGATCCAGCACGTTTAACTTTCAAAGGTTATGGCGAGTCTGTGCCCAAATCAAATTGCATTTGCGAGCAATGTACAGAAGAGCAATGGCAAATGGATCGTCGAACAGTATTCAAATTAATGAAATAAACGTTTTAAACGTTTAAAAACGGATAAAAGGCCTCGCATATGCGAGGCTTTTTTTTTATTTATCCGATGAAAATCATCGGTGTTCATAATAGTATCAATTGGAATAGACAGCCGCTGGTGAGGCCATTGATTCTGTTTATTGCCGGATTACTATGTGCGCAAATTTTTACAGAATATATCCTAGTAATCAAAACATGGTTCCTTGTTCTGATATGCGTATTGCTTATACACAGTCAAAAGCGCTTCCTTAATCGATCGCTTGTCTCGTTCATTATTTATTCTGCGTTTTTCTTGAGTGGGGTTTTCCTCGATGCGTCGCGCAGTCGTTCTGATGTGTGTATTCCTGAGTTTAAGAATTGTACCTTGCTCGTTAAGCAAAGTTCGGAACCTGTTTATAAAAGGAATGGCGATGAATTTAAATCGCAATGTATCGTTGAGGCAAAATCGATGTTAGTCGAAAATACCTGGAGAGATATCGATGGAAACATAAAAATAACCCTTAAAAATGATAGCCTTACAACGCTACCCGGTGAACTCCTTTTGTTGCACGGACATTTTAAAAAGCCATCAAATGAAATTTTACCCGGTAGTTTTGATTTTGAACGCTTTTGTAGGATAAAGTCGATTGATGCACTATGCGCAATCAACAAATACCAGCTAACTCCACTCGGTAAAAACGAGCAGAGTTTTGTTTTTACATTTATTCTCAACATTCGTCGGGCAATAATCAAATATTTAAAGGCGACTGGTTTCGATGCAAACCAGATTGGAATTGCCAGTGCGCTGCTTGTTGGCTATCGTGCAGATATTGATTCTGAACTCAACAGTGCGTATAGCAAGGCCGGAATAGTTCATGTGCTCGCGGTATCGGGAATGCATGTGAGCCTTGTATTCGGTTCGGTTCTCTGGTTATTGGGACGTTTCCTAAAACCACGTAATGCTGCAATTGCTGGAATTCTTGTTTTGTGGTTTTACGCATTACTTGCTGGATTGTCGGCATCTGTTCTTCGTTCGGCATGTATGTTTTCATTGCTTGCAATCTCGAAGTTGCTTGTGAAATCTGCAATTTCATCGAATGCCATGGCCGGTGCCGCATTTATAATGTTAACTTCAGATCCGCAAACACTGTATGATCCAGGAGCCCAACTTTCATTCGCTGCGGTTTGGGGTATTTATGCACGATCAATAACACCATCAATTCTATTTTTCAAATGTAAACTGGTTCGGTATATAATCGATTCGCTTTGGATTTGCACAGTTGCACAGTTGGCAACGCTTCCGATTACCTTATGGTATTTCGGATCTTTTCCCGTATATTTTTTGCTTGCCAATTTATTGGCCGTCCCATTTTCAACTGGCTTGATTTATCTCGGATTTATCAGCCTTATTCTATTTCCGCTGAATTTTGTTTCCGCACCATTACTTGAACTTATGAAAATCGGCATTGATGTTCTGAATTATTTTACACTACATATCGCCGTCTTGCCCCTTTCTTCGATCGACTTCGGGCGCCTCGCATTTATAGATTCCTTGTTCATTGGATGTATTGTTTTTACCATTTTATTTCCATGGGGAAGCGTCCTAAAGAAGATATATACCATTGGAATTACACACATTATCTATACATCAACAATTATTTTAACGAGCACAAGAAACGATAAAGGGCCGGATTTGTATTTCTTTTCGTGTGAACAAACGTATCATTTTGTATATGAGGAAAATAAAACAGTACGTTTAACCAATATCGGAACCGAAAAATCGCATATGTGCAAACGAACGAACGGAATCATTCAATATGCGCAGGCAGAAGGCCATGACCTAGAAATTGAAAATCACAAGGAACTCAATTCCGGATATGGTGGAAAAGCATGCATCAAATACTTGTTCGATGGCAGGATTAATACACTTACGCTGCAGATTAATCCTTCCGGGACGTTGGTTAATTGGCCACCAACTGATAAATTTCCCGCTTTATATTGTCGGCAGTTTAAAACAGGTCAGAACGCACATTTCATGTATTCAGCTCTTTTCAGAAGGCGTGTTTTGCCTATTGGGTTCTTAAATATCTATAAAATAAGGTAAGTACAGTTAAAAATCGACAAATATCAAATTCTGTAGTAGTACGATTTTATCGTCTTTATTAATTTAGATCGAAATTTAGCTTCCTGAAATCGGACTCACGTAAATTTGAAATGAAATATTTCTTATTCTTGTGCTTCATTTTCGAAGGCGTAATCTGAATACACGATGAAAAAAACAAACATTCTACTTATGCTTGGCCTTGTGGCCTTGCCGTCTTTTTTTGCCCTTGCTCAAAAGCAAAATACACGTCCGCAACCTTGCGGAACAAATGAGGTAATGGAGCAGGAATTTCAAAAGCATCCAGAACTAAGACAACAATTTCAGGATCAGCAAAAGGCTGTTTTCGAAGCAGCCAAAAACACAACTTCGCAACGAGCCGAGAAAAAAATTATCCCGGTAGTATTCCATGTTGTGCACGATTGTGGCATCGAAAATATTTCAAAAGCGCAGATTGAAGATCAAATCGCTATTTTAAATGCAGATTTTTCTAGAAATAGTCCGCGTTTTGCTCAAACTCCTGCATGCCATCAGGCTGCAGCTGCCGATTGTGAAATAGAATTCCGATTGGCCACAAAAGATGAACAGGGCAATTGTACCGATGGTATCGTGCGTGTGGTTAGCAACAGAACGTATGAGGCAAACAATGCCAATGGTATAAAGGAAGTAAGCCGTTGGAATATGTACAAGTATTTGAATGTTTGGGTGGTAAATTCAATTGGGACTGTTGATGCAACCGGAGGAGAGATTCTAGGATATGCACAGTTTCCTCTAGGTGGCCTGCCTTCAACCGATGGTATTGTTGTTCGTCACGATTGTGTTGGTTCTATCGGAACTGCTCTTACAGGGCCATTTGCGCCGCGGGTAGGCAGTACGCTAACGCACGAGATTGGACATTGGTTAGGTTTGCGCCACATCTGGGGCGATGCACCTTGCGCTTCAGACGGAATTGATGATACCCCTTCCGCATATCAACCGAATTATGGGATTTGTTGGAGTGATTTTCCATACTCTGGAGCCCCTTCAGGTGAAGAATGTACTGAAGATCTCGAATGCGGTGAGATGTTTATGAATTATATGGATTATTCGGATGATCAGTGTATGAGTATGTTTACACAAGGTCAAAAGGCGGTGATGCAAACCACATTAACATCGGCACGTTCAAATATTAGTTCATCTGAGAACTTGTTGGCGACCGGTACGCGCGATGAAGACCTTGCAAATCCTATAACTTGCGCACCCGTTCCTCAATTCTGTGAAAACAGAAGAATGATCTGCGAAGGCGGAACAGTTGGATTTGAAGGTTCGAGTTTTAACGCCGATTCGCCAGCTTCTGATTGGTCTTTCGAAGGAGGTTCACCCGCAAGCTCAACAAATGCCAATCCAACAGTTACCTATGCTTCACCTGGTTTGTTTGATGTTGCGTTAACTGCATCAGGTTCTGCAGGAAGCAACACGCTTACACGTTCTGATTACGTAGTGGTAAGTTCTGATGCAGCTATGAATGCCAATGGTCCATTTGCCGATGGTTTTGAGGATGCAGGGTATTTTAATTCCAATTTCGTCATTTTTAATAACGACGGAACTTCATCTAAATATGAGCATTTCCCACAAGTTGGTTATTATTCGGGTGCATGTGTTCGTATGAATAACTTTAACAATACGGCTACCGAACTTGATGAATTGATAACTCCCTCATACAATGTCTCTACTGTTCCAAATCCAGTATTCCAGTTTGCTATGGCAGGCGCCGAACGTGGTGGAGAACCTAATGATGAATTGAGAGTTAGTTTTTCGACCAATTGCGGACAAACATGGGCTTCTCCACGTTTGTTCGACTTTGCCGACATCAATTCAGCCGGTCTATATACAAACGAATTTGTTCCGTCTAATCCGAACCAGTGGAGAATTTACAATATCTCTTTGTCTTCATTTGCATCACAACAGAATTTACGGGTTAAGTTTGAATACAAAGCAGGCAACGGCGACAGAGCGAATCATGTTTACATAGATGGAATTAACATTGGTTCTTCGCTTGGAATTATGAATTTCAATGATGAGATAGGAATGTCGCTTTATCCCAATCCCGCAGGCGATATGGTTCAACTTTCGTTTGAAACAACAAAATCTGAATCGGTTGCAATTAGTGTGTATAACATGCTTGGCAAACAAGTGTTGAAGCCTATGAATACACGCGTTTCTCCAGGGACGCAACAATTCAATATCGATCTGGCTCAATTGTCGGCTGGCTTGTATACTGTTGCGCTTGATATTGATGGCCGCAGGGCAATCAAAAAGTTCGTTAAAAAGTAATTTTGTTAGTTTGTTTTAACCCCGGAAATTCCGGGGTTTTTTTATCCTAATTAAGAAGAAATGATACGTGTTTTCTTTTGTTTTCTGATTTGCCACTTTTCGCTTAATTTATTTTCTCAGGATTTGATTACGCTCCGAAGCGGTAAAACGCTAAAGGTTCAGATTCAAGAAGTGAATCAGAAAGAGATTGCTTACCGGAAAGTTGAGAATGCCAATGGACCGCTCTATAAAATTTATACACGCGACGTTTTGCGTATTGACTATGAAAGTGGCGCAGTCGATAATTTTGCCGAGGCTCAAGAAAAATCAACTTCACTTTTAAGCTCGCGCTCTTTGACCGCGGCTGGGAGAAATATTTTTTCGATTGATGCAATGGCCTTACTCTTTCAAAATATTGAATTGAGTTATGAATATTTGGCTGGGACAGATAAAAAACTAGGCATTCGTGTTCCCGTTTCTGTTAACATGCAAGGAACATCAACCAATGGCAATATGCTGGGCAATACACGAAATGTGTTTTACAGTGGATTGGATTTGAATTATTATCCACTCGGTCAAAACACCTCTTCATTTTTTGTAGGCCCATCATTGCGAATGGGCTCGGCATTGAACTACAACGAATATTATGATCCGCTCACTGGTGGATATACAAACGAGCGATTGGTTTCTCAGTATTTTTCCTTCTTGTTGCGTTTTGGATACTTGTATACGCCGGTCGAGGAATTGTCGATAGGTACAGCATTCGGACTCGGAACGCGGAGGTATTTTATGAATATTCCGCAAGAGGCAGCCGGTCCGGCATTTTCATTTCAATTTTCTCTGGGCTATCGCTTCTAAGCAAGTTCTTCACTGAAGCAAATGCCATAATCGCGCTCTACTTCATCCAAAATAGGATTATAAAGTTCGGGGCTAACCGGTATGTGAATTCCTGGTCGTAGGAATTTCTTTTCTGCTATAAGTCGTGCTGCTATAGCCAATGGAATGCCCACCGTTTTTGCCATTGCTGTCTTACCGTTCGGTTCTCCTTCCAGGTAGAGCGAACTTTTTATGGTTTGTGTTTTACCAGAAAAACGCATCCTGAAAATATGCTGCATAACCACAAGATCGCTGTCTTCGGGATTCAATTTCCACTTTTCTTCGAGTAGAGTCTGTAGAATTTTGGCAGGACTTCCTTCTTTAGTTCCAATTCTTTTGTCGGATGCAATTTCGGTCCATCGAATCATCTCAAATATGCGTAAATCGTTTTTGCAAAAAACTTTGAGCGCATCCTCTAACGTTCCTTCCCGTGTAGGCAGAAATGCTCCGATGAAGTCGCTATATGTCATGGCTTCCTGCAGCGGAAAGAGATACGAATCGTCTGTTAAGCCAAGCTGGACAAAAACATCCCATGCTTTGCAAAAATCAGAATTACGCAGCGTTCCTCTCAGCATCGTTTTAATTTGGTGCAATCCGTAAATTTCACGGTACGATAGCGAATCACGGTTAGGATACCCATCGTATAAGTTCCCATCAATTCGTATTGCGCGGCTATTTTCAAATAAGCGATGATAGGGCAAAAAACGCAATCTGCCCTCTTCAAGATACCGCGCTGTGCCTTGCCCTGCCAGAATCACATTTCTTGGATTCCAGCTAAACTTGTACGCCCAGGGATTATCGCCAACGCATTCGGGCGATACCAAGCCACCGCAATAGGAGTAAAACGCTTCGATTTCTTTTCCATTTTCTTGCGCATGGTGAATGATGCGCATGGCCGACATATGGTCGAGTCCGGGATCTAGGCCACATTCGTTAATGAAAACTAAACCTTTCTTTTTAACAGCCTCCGACATGGATTTTATCTGCTCGCTTTCGTACGATGCAGTTACAAGATGAGCTCCGGAATGCAAACATTGTTCAGCAATTTCGGGATGCATAAATGCCGGAAGCATTGAGATTACAAGAAACGCTCCGCGGATAAGTTCCTCGCGTTTATCAGCGTTTGAAAGATCTGCCGTCACCGTATGAATCGAACGGTACTCTTTTTTCAATCCTTCTAAATGAGTAACCTGCTGATCGCCTATTATGAATTGTACATCGGCCTGTGATGTCCATTTGGCGGTATATTCAATAAGAAAGCCGGCAGATTTACCGGCTCCCAACAATACTATTCTCATACAATTTCTTATTCGGCAGTTAGCCTAATGAATGTTCCGCTAGCAACCTCCACTTCACTCGTCAACCCGGTATTCAAGCTTACATATTTCCCTCTGAAAGCAAAAAATCCGTCAGCCGATATCACACCATCCTGAATAACATAATTGTCGATGATAAATCCACCCGAATCGGCAAGAAATTCGCGGTCTCCCGGATCGATGTACGCGCAGTAATTCAATGAATCGGCATTCGGTAAATCAAAATTGCCCGCTTCACTGCCTAGAAATGAAACTACAATTTGTGAATTATCTGAACGGCTTAATGCAATCTCATTGCGAACAACGCCACCCGGCAAATTGAATTTTTTGAACGTATAACGCGTGTATGTAGTAAATGAGCCATTTACTTCTGCAGAACCGTACACCGTTGGCGGTGGTTCCGGCTCCGGTTCATCCTTGCATGAATTTAACGTAAAGGTGAAAAACAGCGCAACGATTAAAGGAAATAGAATCGCTCCCGATTTTTTTCTATTCATTGAAATCTTCATGTTTCATTAAGATTTGGTGTAAAGATACATTGTTTGATTAAAAAAATCTACTGTTGCACGCATTTCAACCTCCAAATCAATTTGCGAATCGGCCTTTTTTATACGTTTGTATTATGGTATTTAACGAACAGCAGTTCCTGGAAATTGCCCAACTGCTGAATCAATCAAAAAAAATTGCAATTACAACCCACCGCAATCCCGACGGAGATGCCATCGGCTCAACCATGGCACTTTCGGCATTTTTGCGCGACTATTGCTCGGCCGAGATTTGCGTGGTTCTTCCCGATCCGTGTCCGTATTATCTTAATTTTCTAACAAAGCAGCATAATTTCGCTGATTTCAAAACCGATTCTGCCAAATCAACCAATTGGCTCCAATCTTGCGATTTGCTGTTTTGTCTCGACTACAACCATCCGGCAAGAACAGGTCCGCTCGAAGAATTGGTTCGTACCTGCGCAGGACGCGTAAAATCCATCATGCTCGATCATCATCCGCAACCAGAGGAATTCGTTACATACATGGGCTCAAATACCAAAGCCTCTTCTACTTGCGAATTGGTTTACGCGTTTTGTACGAAGCTCGGAATGGATGATATACCACCGGCCGAAATTGCGGCCTGCATCTACACCGGAATCATGACCGATACAGGCTCATTCCGCTTTAGTGTTACAACACCCAATACACATCGAATCGCCGGGAATCTACTGCAATCGGGCATTCGCCACTGGGAAATTCACGAGCAGTTGTTTAATCAAAACGCACTAGAAAAATTACGGCTCTGGGGAATTGCGCTGAAAGACCGACTTGAGTGGCTTGATGATGCAAAAGTGGCTTACATTGCCCTGAGTGCCGATGATCTCAAGTCGAACAATTACAAGGAAGGCGATTTGGAAGGACTTGTAAATTATGCACTTTCCATTTCGGGTGCACGAATGGGTGTTTTGTTTAGCGAACGCGATGATAAAATCCGTATTTCCTTCCGTTCAGTCGGCGATTATTCGGCCAATCGTTTTGCGCGAACTTTTTTCGAAGGAGGTGGACATGAAAATGCAGCCGGAGGCGTTTACAATGGGTCATTAGAGAATGCGGTGAAGCATCTAATAAAGTCGCTCAATGAATTCAGTGCATAAACGAAACTTGCTTTTTTTGTTCGCTGGGATACTGTTTTTCGGTAACTCATGTAAAAATAAAGATCCCGAGCCTGCACCAATTGATCCTAAGCAGTTGAAAGAATCGCTCATGCGGGTTAATAAAACATTGGCGCACGAAGAAAATTTGTCCATCGAACGTTACATGGAGCGCCGTGGGTTTAAAATGGAACGCACCGGAACAGGACTTCGGTATATGATACTAAATCCGGGAACCGATCCAAAAGCATCTTCAGGCATGCGTGCTAAGGTTAATTACAGAGTCGAACTTCTCGATGGAACCTTTTGTTACAGCTCCGATTCGCTCGGTCCGCATGTTTTCAAAGTAGATGAAGATCAAATCGAAAGCGGAATTCATGAAGGGATTAAATTATTGGGTAAGGGAGGAAAAGCCAAATTTATTTTACCTTCGCACCTTGCTCACGGACTGCTTGGCGACCAAGATAAAATTCCCGCTAAGAGTTCCGTAGTGTATGATATCGAAGTTGTAGAACTCACACAAAACCCATGAATAAAAATTTGAAATTCGGATTTATTTTGCTTACCGGTTCTTTGCTATTTACAGCCTGTCGCCAATCGCGCCACGAAGGATTTGAAGAGAGCGAAACAGGCTTGTATTATGCCATTCACAAAGAAAATCCTTCCGGTAAAAAAGGGAAGGAGGGCGATATCATGTTCTGTTCCATGACATTAACGCTTAAAGGCTCGGAAGGAAAAAAAGATTCGGTCATTTTTAACTCCGATGATGCTCCCGATTATCCGGGAGGCATAAAATTCATCCAACTGCTGAAGCCCGAATACGAGGGCGATTTGATGGAAGGTGTTGCAGACCTTCATGTTGGAGATTCGGCCTCCTTTATAGTTTCTTCAGATTCTTTCTTCCTTGTTAGCAATAAACTGAAAGGGCTTCCTCCGGGAATAAATCCTGGCACAGAATTGCTCTTTACATTTGGTGTTAAGGATTTTAAATCGAGAGATGAAACCATTAAACTGGTTCAAAATCTCCAAACGCAGCAATCGGCAATGAATCAAGAAAAGATGAATCAATTGCGCGAAAGTGAAGCCGATGATATGAAGGCTTACATGGAACGTAAAAACATTACCGCAAAGCCCACTTCAAGCGGATTAGTCTTTGTGCAAAATGAAAAGGGCAATGGACCAAAGCCGAAAAAAGGCCAGAAAGTTACCGTGAATTATTCGGGATATCTTTTGAACGGAAAGAAATTCGATTCAAGCTACGACCGCAATGAGCCCATAACGTTCACATTGGGTCAGGGCGAAGTAATTGCCGGCTGGGATGAAGGAATTGGAATGATGAATGTTGGCGGAACGGCTACCTTGGTCATTCCATCTGTTCTAGGATATGGTTCTAATGGACAGGGCGATATTCCGCCGTTTGCACCTTTGGTATTTGAAGTACAACTTTTAAAAGCAGAATAAAATGAACAAATTAAATGCAGTAATTTTAGGAGTAATTGCCTCTATTGGAATTGGTAAAGCACAGGCTGATAAGGATTTTCGGACACTTCCGAACGGTTTACAATTTAAAGCAATTGAAGCCCAAAAAGGAACGCCGGCGGCAGAAGGCGATCAGATGAAGTTGAAATTCGCCTATTTCCTTGTTCGCAAAGGGAAAGCCGACTCACTGATTTTTAGTTCAGCCCGCAACGGCAATAATGTGCCTGTTGGAGTGGGCTGCGCAAAACCTACCTACAAAGGCGATTTAATGGAAGGACTTACACTCATGGCAAAAGGCGATTCGGCGCATTTCATGATGCGTGCTGATTCATTTTTGTTAAAGTCGGCAGGTATGCGTACTCTACCAGAGACCATTGGACAGGATGATAAAATTTTATTTTGCGCGCGCATGGTTGATCTTGTTCCGAAAGCAGAATTCGAGGAAATGCGTCGCAAGGAAACCGAAAAACAAGAAGCAGAAATGAGTGCAAAAAGTGCCGCAGAAAAAGGCAATCGCGACGAATACCTCAAGAAAAATAACATTACGCAAAGTCCATCAGCTAGCGGTTTAATCGTTGTGATGAATCAGGAGGGAAGCGGAGCCAAACCAGCCAGCGGCCAGAAAGTTACCGTGCATTACACTGGGTATTTGACCGACGGAACCAAATTCGATTCGAGTGTAGATAGGGGAGAGCCCTTTAGTTTTACGCTCGGAATGGGGCAGGTAATCAAAGGTTGGGACGAAGGCATTGCCATGCTCAGTCCGGGTGCAAAAGCCAAATTGATTATTCCTTCGTCAATTGGTTACGGAGGGCGTAACATGGGCTCAATCCCACCGTTCTCAACGTTAATATTCGATGTGGCATTGATCAAATTTGAATAAGATGATGCCATGATGCTGCGCTTTATTCTATCTATCTTTTTTCTGGTTTTTGTTGGATTTCAGTCATTTGCGCAAATCGAAAAACTAAAGACAGGTAAAGAGTTTGTAACGCCCGAAGGAATTAAGCTGGTTCTGCAAAAGCAGGGCAAAGGCAAGTTGCTTAACAAAGGCGATAAAGTTCGGCTGCATTACCGCGGTTCTCTCGTCGATGACCGTGAATTTGATAATTCCCGCGAACGCAATCAGCCGTTCGAATTTATTTTGGGGATGAAGCAGGTAATTGAAGGATGGGATGTTGCATTGCAATACTTCAAGCCGGGCGATGTGGCCCGAATTACCATTCCCCCAAATTTGGGCTACGGCGACGTCGATATGCCTAAAATCCCATCCGGTTCTTACCTCGTATTCGATATTGAAATCCTCGAAGCCATTCGCGATTTTGCACCCAAGCCCTTTCCTACGAAAGGATTAAGCAAACAAATCTCAGCAAGTGGCCTTGAGTATTGGATTGTTCAAGAAGGTAACGGCGATAGACCAACCCGTGGAAAAACAGTCGAAGTGCATTATACCGGGTTCTTGGAGAACGGAGATATTTTCGACTCCTCTATTTTGAAAGGTACGCCCATTTCATTTCGCCTTGGCTCGGGTATGGTTATTCCAGGTTGGGACGAAGGCATCGCCTTGCTGAAACCCGGTGGAACAGCATTGCTTTCCATTCCATTTAATCTTGCGTATGGCGAAAGCGGACGCCCGCCGATGATTCCTCCTAAATCACGTTTGATCTTCAACGTTGAATTGGTAAATGTGAAGTAGGTTTTACTTTAACCTCTGATTAAAAAGTCCTACTTTCGCAGCCCGTAAAACACATTCATTATGCAACAAGGCAATCAGTACGAAGCAGAGCTTCAGGAATGGATTCAGGACGAAAAATCAGCCATTGAACTAATCCACATTGTAGGACAATTATGGTTCGAAAAAAGTATCGAACTTGTTATTTTCCGCAATCAATTGGTTGATCGTAGTGCAAGTGAAATTCTCAACCTTCATAATTACGCCCGTACCATTGTCGGGAAAACAATCGTGATTCAGGACACCCTGATGCTGGCAAGACAGATTTGGGAAAAAGAGGTGGCTCCTTCACGGATTGATATTGGCAGGCTTGCCACCGAATGGCTGAATGAGAAGGCGCTTTATCCCACGGCTTCCGATTTTATCAATGAAAAACTTTCGGCATTTATCGGGAAAGATAAATTGGTTTTACATCCTAAAGATGTTGTTTTATATGGATTTGGGCGTATCGGCCGCATTGCAGCCCGCGAAATTATTGCACAGGCAGGCAAAGGCGAACAGTTGCGTTTGCGCGCTATTGTTACGCGAAGTAATTCAGACGAAGATATTACCAAACGTGCGGCCTTATTGCGTACCGATTCTGTTCATGGCCCCTTTCCCGGAACCATCATCGAAGATTTGGCGAATAAATCCTTGATTATTAACGGACACACCGTAAAAATGATTGCTGCATCAGACCCTGCAGCAATTGATTATACCGAATACGGAATAGACAATGCTTTGCTAATCGATAATACCGGTGTAACACGCGATCGTAAAGGCCTTTCGGAACATCTCAAATCAAAGGGAGTTTCCAAGGTATTGCTAACGGCGCCGGGTAAAGGCGATATTCCAAATGTGGTATACGGCGTGAATCAATCGGCTTACGAAAAAAGTACCGAACAAATATTTTCAGCCGCATCTTGCACAACTAATGCTATAGTACCCGTATTAAAGGTTATCCAGAAAAATCTAGGCATAACCGGAGGACATATCGAGACCATTCACGCATATACCAACGATCAGAATCTACTCGATAATTATCATAAAAAGTACCGCCGCGGTCGTTCTGCAGCGCTCAACATGGTAATTACCGAAACAGGAGCTGGAAGTGCTGTGGCAAAGGTTATTCCTGAACTTGCCGGAAAATTAACATCGAATGCAGTGCGTGTGCCCGTTCCCAACGTGTCGTTGGCCATCTTAAATCTGAAATTGGATACTTCTACATCGAAAGACGATTTGAATAGTTTGTTGCGCAATGCAGCGCTGCACGGAGAATTGGTTGAACAGATTCAGTATTCGCTTTCGCAAGAGTTGGTTTCGTCTGATCTTGTAGGTAATCCTTGTGCCTCGATTGTTGACAGCCCTGCAACAATCGTTTCGGATGATCAGAAATCGGTGGTTGTGTATGTATGGTACGACAACGAATATGGTTATACACGCCAAGTTGTTCGCTATGCCAAATACCTGGCTGATGTGATTCGCCTTACCTATTACTAAGCGTAAATTTCTTTCCTGCGCATTTGCATGGATTGCAGATTTATGGTTGCATAGCGGTGCGAATTGTAATTCGCGCTTAAGTCAAAAACATTACCTTTGCCCGAAATTTTGAGTACTCTTTATGGCACAGTTTGAATTGGTCATGCCCAAAATGGGCGAAAGCGTCGCAGAAGCTACTATCATCAAATGGCTTAAAAAACCCGGCGATTCGATCGAACTCGATGAGCCTGTACTCGAAATTGCAACCGACAAGGTAGATTCCGAAATTCCATCCCCTGTTGCCGGAATACTCGAAAAAATTCTGTTCGACGAAGGCCAGACTATCCAAGTGAATGGAGTCATTGCCATTATTCAAACCGGAGCGGCTGCCGAAACGGCATCATCACCTGCGCCTGCCGCACCTACAGCATTCAAGCCAGCAGAAACAGCCGTCGTACCGGCTACAGCATCTTCACCTGTGCCTGTTAAATCAGAATCAGGAAAATTCTATTCACCACTCGTTCGCAACATCGCCAAAGAAGAAAACGTTTCCATCGCCGAACTCGATGCGATGCAAGGCTCTGGCAAAGATGGCCGCGTAACCAAGGAAGACATTCTCGGATACGTTCAAAACCGCGGGGCGAAACCAAGTGCGTCGGCAACTTCCTCCACACCGCAAGCAACGTTACAAGCACCTCCTGCAGTGGTTCGCAGCGAAATCCAAGCGCCTGCAGTTTCGGTTTCGGGTGGCGATGAAATCATCGAGATGGACCGTATGCGCAAACTCATCGCCGATCACATGGTGATGTCGAAAGCGGTTAGTCCGCACGTTACCTCGATGGTCGAAATCGACGTTACCAACATGGTGCAGTGGCGCGATAAAGTGAAGAAGGATTTCGAAAAGCGCGAAGGCGAGAAAATTACCTTCACACCAATTATTCTCGAGGCTGTAGCCCGTGCAATCAAAGATTATCCGATGATTAATGTTTCGGTGAACGGAACGCAGATTATCAAACGTAAAAACATCAACCTTGGCATGGCAACGGCATTACCAAGCGGAAACCTAATCGTTCCGGTAATTAAGAATGCCGATATGTTGAGTTTGGTAGGGTTGACCAAATCGGTGAACGACCTGGCAAATCGCGCACGTGCAAATAAACTTACGCCCGATGATATATCCGGTGGAACATTTACGGTAACCAATGTTGGGTCATTTGGAAACGTAATGGGAACGCCCATCATAAACCAGCCGCAGGTTGCCATAATGGCTGTGGGCGTAATTAAGAAGAAGCCTGCCGTATTGGAAACTCCGCAGGGCGATGTAATCGCAATCCGTCAGATGATGTTTTGTTCGCTTTCTTACGATCACCGCGTAGTGGATGGCTCACTCGGAGGAAGTTTCCTTCGTCGGGTTGCCGATTACCTTGAAGCATTTGATCCTAACCGCAGTCTGTAATGAAGTTGAATCTTACCAGGCCTGTAATTTTTTTCGATCTCGAGGCTACGGGAACGAATGTAGCCGCCGATCGCATTGTAGAGATTTGTGTGCTGAAAATAAATCCAGACGGAACCGAAGAAATCCGCACGCGCCGCATCAATCCTACAATCCCTATTCCGCCCGAAGTGACGAAAATTCATGGTATTTCGGATGAAGATGTGAAGGATGAGCCAACATTCAAGAGCATTGCCCGTGGACTGCTCGATTTTATTGGAAACGCCGATTTGGCCGGATATAATTCGAACAAATTCGATGTGCCGATGCTCATTGAAGAGTTTTACCGGGCTGGCATCGAATTTCCGATGGAGAATCGCAGTCTCATTGATATTCAGAATATCTTTCACCAGATGGAACAGCGCACGCTCGTTGCTGCCGTTAAATTTTACTGCAACCGCGAACACATTGGTGCGCATGGTGCAGAAGCCGATGTACGGGCTACATATGATGTATTGCTGGCCCAACTCGAGAAATACAAGGATGTTCAATTTACCGATAAAGAAGGTCGTATAAGTGTTCCGATTGTAAACGACATGCAATCTTTATCCACATTTACAACGAATAAAGACTGGGTCGATTTTGCCGGACGCATGGTGTACGATAAGGACGGCAAAGAATTATTCAATTTCGGCAAGCACAAAGGCAAGCGAGTTGAAGACGTATTTCGCACCGAACCAAGTTATTACGACTGGATTATGAATGGTGATTTCGCCCTCTCAACGAAGCGCACCATCGAAAAAATCAAATTGCGCGGATTGCAGTCGCGTTTTGGAAAATGAAAGTCATTTGCATCGGACGTAATTATTCAGAACACGCAAAGGAACTGAACAATCCGGTTCCCGATGAGCCAGTTTTCTTTTTAAAACCCGATACGGCTGTTCTGAAAGACAATGCAGCGTTTTATCATCCCGATTTTAGTACCGATATTCACCATGAAGTTGAATTGGTATTGCGTGTATCAAAAGCAGGAAAATTCATTAGCGAGGAATTTGCGCACAACTATGTCGATGCGATTACAGTTGGAATTGATTTTACTGCGCGCGATGTGCAGCAAAAATGCAAAGAAAAAGGTTTGCCCTGGGAAAAGGCAAAAGCATTTGATGGCTCTGCTCCAATTGGCGTTTTTGTTCCATTTGATGCAGATAAAGCATACAATTTTTCGCTCGTAGTGAATGGCGAAAGGCAGCAGACTGGTAACAGCAGCGATATGTTATTTTCCTTCCGACAAATCATAGCATACATTTCACAATTTGTTACATTAAAAACCGGCGACTTAATTTTTACAGGTACGCCCTCCGGAGTGGCACGCGTTAGTATAGGCGACAAGCTGGAAGCAAAGCTGGAAGAACAATCGCTATTGCACTTTAGCGTGCTATAAGCGTATTTAAGTCCCGTTATTTTGTTTCAACGTACTGAGTCTGGTGTAACGCAGCATAAGCGGAATTAGATAAATCAACACAATTAAGGCGCACAGAAAATAGGTATACCTGATGTTGTTGGATGTGTGGAAAAATGGCAGGGAGCAAAGTGCGCTTAAAGCAACACGGTTGAGGATATTGATGGTCTGAAATACAGAGCTTACCCTACCGATTCGTTGGTTGGGGACATGTTCAAATAGCCATGTTGTTCGCATTACACGGGCTCCGGCATTGGTTATTCCCAACACAACCGAAAGGCCGAGATAGAGAAAGGCCGACTGCGTTATTCCTGCAATTAAATAGGTTAGTATTGTAAGTGCCATCATAACCGCAACACCGAAAACCATTCCTCGGCTACAAAATAATTTTATTACAGCAATTCCGGCAAGCATAGCACCTATTGCATAAGCAAGCTCTGCAAATGCATAAATCCCCGGACCTTCATTTAACTGATTGGCAGTGTAAACTGGTAGTAATTGCTGCACAGTTACGAGCAATACAATGAAAATGGCATAGGAGGAGTTGCCAAAGAGAAAAACATCACGATTTTCTCGTAAATAGTCTATTCCTTTTTGAATGCGCTGAACGACCGAACCATTTTCTTCAAATCGTTTCGCAATGGGTTGATATTTTATCGAAGCAATGAGTACGATACTCATCCAGTATGTTAGGGCATCGGCCAGAAAAATTTCGTGTAATGCCCAGGGTTCGATAGGAGGTAAAATTGAATTGCCTCCGAATCCACTTAACAACGCGGCCCCAATTGCACCCGATATGATGGAAGTACTTTGTCCGACCGTTTCTGTGGTTGATGTAAATTTCCCGTAAAATTCCTTTTCTGTTATTTCCTGACCGAATGCATACAAAGCAGGGTAGTGGATATTGTAAATCAAAATGGTTCCCGAAAAAACAAACATGGCACCGATGCTCCCAACATCTCCCAATGTATAGCCATAAATACTTACCGAACTGAGTAAAACGGCACCAAAAACATTTATTCCGATAAATACTTTTTTGCGTGAAAAACGATCAATCAGCGTTCCGGCATACAAACCCCAGAAGAGCATCACAAAAGTTGTGAGTGCATAAAGCCAGCCGAAAAGCTCCGGCTCACCAATGATTTCACTGAAATACCATGGTATGGCAAGCATACTGATTCCTTGCGCTAAACCCGAAATAGCGTTCGCTAGTAGGAGAATTCTGTATGCACTTTTGTTTTTCAGGGTGTAATGATGGTTAAGAAAGGTGAATTGATTGTGATAAAATAAGGCAATCTATGCAAGTATGGAAAAGGCTTAAAATAAAAAAGGAGGGCATATTAATACCCTCCTTTTTCTGTTAAATAATGCAGTTTATTTGCGCAATAAAATTCTGCGTGTTTGTACTTGCTCACCATCGAATACGCGAACGAAATACATACCATCGTTAAGGTCGTTTAAGCTAACAACAACAGCTGGCTGCGACTTGGTAAAGCTAAGTTCATAGCTTTCTACCATCTGACCTAGGTTGTTGAATACCTGAACGGTTTGTGTTAAATCAGATTCCGGATTGATGCGAATGTTCAACACACCATTGCTTGGGTTTGGATATACGCTCAAACGGTCATCACCAAAAACTTCCATGTCGGTGGCTTCTGTTTCATCTCCTGTGCGGAGGAAAGATGTCGAGCTGATTTCAGCGCGAAGGGTGTAGCACGAAGTTGCTGAAAATGCTCCATTGTAACCAAACACATAGGCCGTGTAAGTAGCCGCAGCTTGCGTGTTATTGTAGATACATGTTTCTGATGTTGTTCCACCATTAGCAGAAGTTCGAACAGAAGTAGAACCTCTAAATAGTTGTAAATCGTAATCCAGCGGTAAATTGGTCAAGATAACCTTAACGTTGCGTGCAGCGGTGGTATTATTGAATTTAAAATAATCCTTGTCTGTTGATGTGCCAATACGCGCCGTAATGTTTGTTGCTAGCGCAATAGTTTTGGCTGCAGTGCGGCTTTCATTTGGTTCATATATGTCGGTGCAAGTTGATGTTGCCTGAGTAGTAAACGAAGCAGCAGCAGAAACTGCGCTGTTACCATTAGAGCATACAGTAGTTACACGGAAATTATAGGTTGTACTTGTAGTTAATCCAGAAAGGTTAACTGCAGTCGACGCTGTATTGAAAAGGGTCCATGCTGTAGCCGCAGCTGTTTTGTATTCTAAATTGTAGCTCAATGCTCCGCTTACTGCACCCCAACTTACTGTTGCTGTTGTTGAAGCTACGTTAGAAGAAGCGAGTCCACTTGGTGTGTTGCAAGCTCCTGGAGTTACTGGTGTGCAACCATCCGAAGTTAACAAGGCCGCACGTGTACCACCTGCGACAAACAAAGCAACTGAACGAGCTTTCTGACCTGCAGAGAACATATACATGCACGCATCATCGGTATAGTCCATG
>CANMGM010000004.1 GCA_947497195.1 Bacteroidota bacterium | reverse complement strand
GTAATTCTCGGCGGATCAAAAACACATCAGCTGAAAGACAATCTTGCCGCATTTGATGTTTTACCAAAGCTTACAGACGATGTTATGGCTTCGCTTGAGCATATTCTCGCAAACAAACCGCTTGCTCCCGGGTTTTAAATTGCTTGTTTTTCGATTTTGATTTATATATTTGAAAATTAAACATTTTACTGTGAAGAAGCCTAGTTACATCCTGTCCTTTTTTCTTTTTTTCGTTTTAGCTATTAACCTCAATCTCGTGGCGCAATGTCCCGGCGAATTGATCCCGGTTCAAATTATCATTAATCCCGATAACTATCCTCAAGAGATCTCCTGGAACCTAACAACAGGAACCGGAGCACAATTAGCAAACGGAACATCAAGTGGAACAAGTTTATGTGTTCCGGATCAAACCTGCCTTACGTTTAAAATAAACGACAGTGCAGGCGATGGTATTTGTTGCCAATATGGACAGGGCTCGTATTACGTTGTGTTTAACGGCGACACTATTGCATCCGGAGGGAATTACACCAACACGGAAAGCGTTCAATTCAATTGCCCTCCCGGTGCCGATTGCTTTTCTGCGATTAGCATCGATCAGGGCTCGCATACCGCTCCTACAAGAAACACCTGGTATACGTATACTCCAGACTCTTCAGGGATGTATTTCATCTCCACTTGTGGTAACAATACCTGCGATACCAAACTTTGGGTGTACGACCATTGCCAAAACCTGTTGGTTACCAACTCCAACGAAGGAACCATCTATTACGACGACAATAGCGGCGGATGCGGTCTTCAGGCAAGGATTAATGCACTTATGGTAGCTGGCGAAACCTACATTATCCGCGTGGGCGACGTTAGCGAAAACTGTTCGGGCGCAATAAACTGGTCGCTCACCTTTAATGGACCTATTGAAGGATGTATGGATGAAACAGCTTGTAATTTCAATCCGGTTGCTACTGTAGATGGCGTATGTTATTACGAAGGCGATCCACTTTGCCCCGATGGCCGTCCAGACCTGGTCGTTTTAGAGAACGCGATAAAAACATCTGTTTACCTTTCAACGATAAATGCTGCTAACTGCCAAGTTGTTGAAGGCTGTCTTACTGGATATGGCACACGCGATATTATCCGCTTTACAACCCACATTAAAAACATCGGCGATGCCGATTATTATATCGGTTCTCCTTCTGCTCAACCTACGCAGTTTTCGTGGGGAAATTGTCACGGACATTGGCATTACGAAGGCTATGCCGAATATGTGATGTACGACACACAAGGTCAGGCTATTCCGGTTGGGTTTAAAAACGGCTTCTGCGTCCTCGATTTGGAATGTGGTGATGGAGGTACCGCTCAATTTGGTTGCTCTAACATGGGGATTTCGAAGCAATGTGGCGATATATACGGAAGTGGACTCGATTGCCAGTGGATGGACATCACCGATATCGATACCGGCCGCTACACGATGGTTGTGCGCGTTAACTGGGATAATTCGCCCGATGCTTTGGGAAGATTAGAACTTTCGCATGTAAACAACTGGGCGCAGGTGTGCATTCGCTTAGGTCGCGACTCCTTAGGAAATCGAACCATTGAGGTAATCAACGATTGCCCGCCTTACACAGATTGTTCAGGCGAGGTATTCGGAGCGGCACAGCTCGATTGCGAAGGAAACTGCGGAGGAACTCGCCAAATGGGCGACATGAACGACAATGGCTTCCAAGACATGAACGATGCCCAAAATTATGTTGAAGGGATTTTGGGTAACGATATTGTTCCAACGGCTTGCAACGATATTAACCAAGATGGACGCATTTCTGTTTATGACGCAGCACTACTTTCGAGTTGTGTTAACTATGGTTTATACCATCAGCACTCCGGAAACGCACCACACGATCATTGTAATTTCCCGGGTGGTTCTTTAAATCCTGAAGATTCGGTTACTCTTCAGATTACCAATGTAGACTTTGCTGAGAAGTTTGTTGATGTAGGCATTGTGAACCCTAACACGCGGGTAAACGCATTGGAGTTCAGCATTTCTGGTATTAAAATTTGGAACGTAGAAAACCTTGCAGATAATACTGAATATCCTATTAATCCTGAGTTTCTTTTGGGCGATAATAAAGTTATAGCTATTTCATATCAGGATTCGATGATTCGTAAATATTACGAGCCAACCCCAATACTTCGTGTTCATTACTATGAGTTAGATTCCGATCAAATCTGTATTGAACAGATCGATGATATTGTAAGCGCTTTCGGTACACAAACAGTGACACAAATTGGTGGCGATTGTTGGGATTTCGACGTAACCGGTTTAAAGAACTACGATCGTAAAAACGCGTTTAGCCTATACCCTAACCCATCCAATTCGGTAGTTCAGGTCCAATTTGACTTGGTTAAATCAATGGACGCGCAGATCGTGCTTACAAATGCAATGGGCCAAACTGTTAAGCAATTTGGCTTTGAGGCGGCAGATAAAGTAACCTTTACCATTTCAACCGCCGAACTATCTGATGGCATTTACCTGCTCAATATGATTACCGAGGAGGGAATTATCAGCCGGAAACTGGTTGTTAATCATTAAGCCGCTCGTTTTTGCACTTTAAATTTCAATTTATCGAAACACTGAGCACTGTGTTACGAGTGGTACTGTGTTACGACACTTGCTAAAAGAAACTATGAAACAACTATTTTTCACAACAGTATTCTGCGTGCTAGTAGCGAACGTTTTTGCACAAAAAAGCAATTTCAACAGAAAGGATATCGAGAAAACATTAGTGAAAGTTAATGACAACTTATTGGCTTCCAAATTTGAGGTCACAAATAAACAATACGCTGATTTTCTATTGTTTCTTAAGCAGAATAATATTAAGGAGCAACTAAATGTTGCACAAATTGATACTGCCAACTGGAATGAAAACAATGATAAAGAACATCCCTATGTTAAATATTATCATAGCCACCCAGCCTACAGTAATTATCCATTAGTTAATGTTTCTTATGAAGCGGCTGTGCTTTACTGTGATTGGTTAACTCAACAATATAATTCAAGTAAAAGAAAGAAATATAAGAAAGCAACATTTAGATTACCAACAGAGCAAGAATGGATAATTGCCGCAAAAGCTGGTGATCACGCTTCTGTTTATCCATGGCCTGGTGATGAATTAAAAACTAAAAAAGGTGAATATAGATGTAACTTTAAAAGAGATCCCAATAACAAATTGGGAAATGCTTCAATAAATAGTGATAGACCAGATGTTACAGCAAATGTCACCGCTTATTGGCCTAACACCTTTGGACTATATAACATGAGCGGAAATGTTGCAGAAATGATTTCAACTAAAGGAAAAACAAAAGGAGGAAGTTGGACCGACAATCAAGAAGCTTTGAAAATAGAAAGCACTGGTGAATTCAAAGAAGGAGACGCTAAAAGAACTTCAATTGGATTCAGATACTTCATGTATATTGTTGAATATTAATGTAGTACGCATGGCGCCAGCGGTTTTGCAACGCGGGCATTTGTGATTCTAAAGGTCATCAAGTTGCTTGGAGATCTGAGTTTTGTATGAGACATTCGAGTTCTGAAACCCGCGCAGAGCAAAGCCGCAGACCTTTAGGGCATGGCCTTTTAGACTAATTCGACATTTACGGTGAACGCGAAATTCTATTTCGAAAGTTTAGCCCAAGTACGTGATGCCTGATACATTAAAACTATTGCAAGTAGACGTTTTCGTGCTTAGTGTCTTTCCACGGGTGACACGTGTCCCCGCCCTACTCAAAGTTCCGAAATAGATATTCACCAACCAAGGTCATTTTTCCAACCTAAAAATGAACAGCAGTGTTGGTAACAATTATCCGTTTTGAGATTTTGAAACGACTAGTACCACGCATCTGTCGTAACTTAACCTCGGGGAGGAGGAGTGGTGGACCCCAATGAGGCGGTCGGTAAAATACTCATTTTAAGGCACATTAAATCTTTTCTTTGGACCATGTTCTCCTATTTACATCATCCTCCTGGTTTGCGACTCTTCTTTAATTCGTGAATTACATTACGAATGCATGTCTAACATGAATGGGGTTCCACGCCTTTACTTCGCCCTATACCGGGCGCTTTTTAATACCTTGAGGCGCGTGCCGCATCCCGATTAATTCCTTTTTAAATTGTAGTTCAACTCGGCAATTTGTGCAAGTTTATTTTGCACTTTTTCTTCTTTTAGAGGTAACCACTTTGCCAAATGTTAGCGAAAACAAGGTGCTGCGATCGGAAGTAAAATACATTACATTATCCTTCACCTTGAAATCCTGCCGAGCAGAGGAATTCAGAAAATCGCTTAAATAGTATTTCAGTCTGAAATAAGCACTTTTTCCAAAGTTAAACTCTACAAAAACACCGGGATTAAACGCGTTAACCCGATTAGAGAACCATTCAGATGATTTATTGTCCTTGTCGCCCCTACCCTCTCCAACAAACACCTTTTGTTTGTAATGGAACATGTACTCTGCTTCGGCCCCGAGCGCCAAATAGCTGCGTTTTTCCATGTTTCCAAGCTTAATTGCCAGAGGAATTGATATTCCATAGGCGCGCTGTTTAATGCGCAAGGTGTCGTTCAGGTTATTAATCATCCCAATATTCCTAATTCCAAGTCCGGTATAAATACCGGCAAAGCGAGCAAAATTTACATGGTACTGCTGCGCTACATGAAAGAATGCGCTGAAGCGGGGAATCGGGTTTGCGAGCCTGCCCTCGGGTTGTTGAACATTAACAACATTGGCGTCGTATACGCGAACATTACCTAAATCGGCAGCCGAGAAAATCAACTCGGAGACAGATGCCCAGTAGGTTTTTTTTGCCTCCGATGTATTGGGGTTTTCCTGAGCATTCGAAGAGATTGCCCAAAAGCAGGTTGTTAGTACAAGTAGATTTTTCATTTGGTGTGATTATTTGATTACGCCAAGCTCTTTACCTATTTTGGTAAAAGCCGCAATTGCTTTATCGAGATGCGCGCGCTCGTGCGCAGCAGAAATTTGAACTCTTATCCTTGCCTGGTCTTTCGGCACTACCGGATAATAAAACCCGATTACATAAACGCCTTCAGAAAGTAGCTTTTCGGCAAACACCTGACTTAAACGCGCATCATACAACATGATCGGGCAAATTGGGTGAATTCCTTCCTTTATGTCAAATCCGGCATCTTTGATTTTCGCTCTGAAATAAGCCGTATTCTCCATGAGTTTATCGCGCAACTCGGTAGTTGTGCTCAACAAATCCAAAACAGCAATACCGGCACCTACAATCGATGGAGCCAAGGAGTTTGAGAACAAATACGGACGTGAACGCTGGCGCAACAATTCAATAATTTCTTTTCTGCCCGAGGTAAATCCGCCCATAGCTCCACCAAGCGCCTTACCAAGCGTGCCGGTGATGATGTCAATTTTTCCCATCACGCCGCAATGCTCGTGCGTTCCGCGTCCGGTTTTGCCAATAAATCCCGAAGCATGGCATTCGTCAACCATCACCATCGCATTGTATTTCTCGGCTAAAGCAACAATCTTATCCAGCTGTGCAATGTATCCATCCATCGAAAAAACGCCATCGGTAACAATTAAGCGAAACCGTTGCGCCTGAGCCTCTTTTAAGCGAGCCTCCAACTCCTCCATGTTGTTGTTTTCGTATCGATAACGAACTGCTTTACACAAGCGTACTCCATCAATTATCGATGCGTGATTCAGCGAATCCGAAATAATCGCGTCTTCTGCACCCAAAAGAGGTTCAAACACCCCTCCATTGGCGTCAAATGCCGCTGCATACAATATCGTGTCTTCGGTGCCTAAAAACTCCGAAATCATCTGCTCAAGTGTTTTGTGAATGTCTTGTGTTCCGCAGATAAAACGCACCGAACTCATGCCGAAGCCATGCGAATCGAGCGTTTCGTGAGCCGCCTTAATTACAGCAGGATGAGAAGAAAGTCCGAGATAATTGTTTGCGCAAAAATTAATTACTTCATTGCCCGTGCTAACCCGAATATCGGCACCCTGAGGCGTTACAATAATTCGCTCGCGCTTAAACAATCCAGCATCCTCTATGGATTGTAGCTCTTTTTGAAGAAATGATTGAAATTCTCCGTACATAGTTTAGGTGTTTGCCGCCAAATATAAAGCAAAGACAACAACGTTAATGCACCTTAATTGCCCATCCAGGCCGAATACATCCATACAAGCTTTTCCTGCTGACGAATATAATCGCTCATCAAGGCATTTGTGCCCTCATCGTCGGCAACATCAGAAAGCGTCAGTAACTGGCGTTGTTTCGTTATTAGCACCTTGAATGCATCCAACAGCGAAAGAACTGCCTTTTTGCCATCTGCAATGCCTTTTGCGGGACGAATTACCGATGCAGCAAGGTAATCATCATAGCTATGAACCGGCGTTTGGCCAAGGGTTAGAATCCGTTCCGCGATTTCGTCGATTTTCAATTGAAGGTCGGTGTACAATTCTTCAAATTTTAGATGCAGCTCGAAAAACTTCTCCCCTTTAATGTTCCAATGAAAGCCCCGAACGTTCATATAGCAAACCTGATAGTTTGCGAGTAGATCATTGAGTTTATCGGCAAGCTCTGCGCTTTGTGCCTGATCTAGACCTATCGAAGTAACCTTTCGGGTAACGATCCTGCGAACAGCAGGTTTTTTAGGAGCTTTCGTGGTTCTTACTTTCTTGGCGCTCATTTCGAATTGTTTTTCCAAAAGTAATCACAATTGTATCATTTTATATGCTTCGGGATATTTCGCAAACATTCAGCCCAAATCGCTGTTTCTAATTCCGATTGGCTATTTTTGCCAGATAAATTTCTTTCACCATGAGCAAAGACCGTTTTCAGGGACACGATTATTATCAATTGGACGATTTACTAACGGAAGAACACAAACTCATTCGCGACACCGTTCGTGCCTGGGTGAAACAGGAAGTGAGTCCGATTATTGAAGACCATGCGCAAAGGGCTGCATTTCCGAAGCACTTGATTAAAGGACTTGCAGAGATTGGTGCCTTTGGCCCATACATTCCAAGCAAATACGGCGGACAAGGGCTTGACCAAATAAGCTACGGCCTTATTATGCAGGAGATAGAGCGCGGCGATAGTGGAATTCGTTCCACAGCTTCTGTTCAAAGCTCTTTGGTGATGTACCCTATTTACAAATATGGTTCAGAAGAGCAACGGATGAAATATTTGCCGAAACTCGCAACCGGCGAAATGATGGGATGCTTTGGATTAACCGAACCCGATTCGGGATCTGATCCAGGCAGCATGATAACAAACATTAAAGACAAAGGTGATCATTACCTGCTGAATGGCGCTAAAATGTGGATTTCGAATGCTCCGTTTGCCGATATCGCCGTGGTTTGGGCCAAAAACGATGAAGGAAAAATACGGGGAATAATCGTGGAACGTGGTATGGAAGGTTTCACGACACCAGAAACACACGATAAATGGTCGCTTCGCGCTTCTGCTACCGGCGAGTTGGTGTTCGACAATGTGCGTGTTCCAAAAGAAAACCTGCTCCCAAATGTTGAAGGATTAAAAGGTCCACTTGGTTGCTTGAACTCGGCCCGATACGGAATTGCATGGGGCGTTATTGGTGCAGCAATGGACTGTTACGATTCTGCATTGCGTTATTCGAAAGAGCGCGTTCAGTTTGGTAAACCCATCGCCGCATTTCAGCTTCAGCAAAAGAAATTGGCTGAGATGATTACCGAAATTACCAAGGCTCAATTGCTCACTTGGCGACTTGGTGTTTTGCGCAACGAAAACCGCGCTACACCAGCTCAAATTTCAATGGCAAAACGAAACAATGTGAACATGGCACTCGAAATTGCCCGCGAAGCAAGACAGATTCATGGTGGCATGGGCATAACCGGCGAATATCCGATTATGCGCCACATGATGAACCTTGAATCGGTTGTTACTTACGAAGGCACGCACGATATACACTTGCTTATCACAGGCATGGACATCACAGGAGAAAATGCTTTCAAATAATTCTTACTATTTTTCCTTTAAAAACCCGTCTCTCGCGAGTCGGGTTTTTTTATTTTCGTTGCTATGATAGCTATCTATGGAATTAAAAACTGCAATACCATGCAAAAAGCATTTGCCTGGTTTGAAGAAAATAAATTAGCCTACACATTTCACGACTACAAGAAAGATGGCGCACAAATCGAAGACCTGAAGCGATGGTCAGAAAAAGCCGGCTGGGAAAAATTATTGAACAGGTCGGGTTTAACATGGAAAAAACAAAGTCCTGAAACGCAAAAAAACATTGTGGACCAGGATTCTACTATACGCTTCTTGCTGGCAAACCCATCTGCAATAAAGCGGCCTGTTATTGAAGGCAACGATCTGCTTTTGATTGGATTTAATGAAGAAGACATTCAAAAGGCATTTGTTCGATGAAGCGTTGGTTTAGTCAACTTAATCCGGCCGAACGATTATTCCTGCTATGGGGATTGTGCATGCATGTATTGGCTTTTTTTTATGCAACAGGCTACCAGCATGGTGACGAACATTTCCAAATAATGGAGTTTGCTGCTTACAAACTCAACCTCTGTACGTATGAAAGTCTTGCCTGGGAATATCCGGCTCATATGCGGCCAGGCTTGCAGCCATTCATCGTTTATGGTTTAGCCAACTTTACACGCGTCTTTACAGGAGAATTTAATGCCTTTTTGGTAAGCGATTGTTTACGTGCCATTTCGCTGCTATTCGGTTGTATTTCGATTTGGCTATTGCATCGTTTATCGGGTATTTTTCGCCTTCATAAAAATCAATCTATCCTGCTGGCTTTTCTGCTTGGGCTGGGTTGGTTCTTCCCTTATCTACACGCCCGCTTTTCTTCCGAGAATTTTTCGGGAATTTTTTTGATTTTCGCTATATACTTCGCCTTTCGCAAGGGATTGGAAAGAAATAACTTTTCTGCCCAAGACTGGTTTTATTCAGGACTTTGCTGGGGCTTGGCGTTTGAATTTCGCTTTCAGATCGGCTTCGCGGCCATCGGTTTTCTTGGATGGATTCTTTTTTACAAGCGGGTGACCTTAAAACCGTTTCTTCTTTTGCTTCTTGGTGGAAGTATTATCCTTGCTGGCGCCGGATTTGTTGATCATTGGCTTTATGACACATGGTGTTTTCCGCCGATAAATTATTTCAACGAGGTACTCTTTAAAACCGACTCGATGTTTGGCAGCAATCCCTGGTATGATTTCCTCCCACTCGGCTTAAACTGGCTGGGACTTTCGCTTGGGGCTGTATTTTTAATCCTGCTTATTCTCGCCATATTCCGAAACCCTAAAAATCCACTTACTTGGATGTTTATTGCTTTCGTTCTTGTTCACAACCTTCTCGATCACAAAGAGATGCGCTTTCTTTTTCCCGCCATTTATGTAACGCCGCTCCTCATTGCCGCCGGGCTTCCTGAATCATTACTTCAGAGAGGAAAAGATTCGTTTTTAACCGCGCTCAAATTCACTTTGCTCGCGGTGATTGTATTTGTTTCCTGCTTGAAATCAATTGCCTGTAGCACAACGTATGCATCTCCAGATGTTGATGCGTTTCGAACCATTTCAAACTACATCGATAAAAAGGGCCCACAGTTGGTGTATTGCCCATACGACATTGGCTATGTTATGGCGCATTACTACGAATTCCGTTTCTTTCGCAAGCAAGGTGCTATACTTCGTTTTTATTCGAACGACAACCAACTTAAGGCTCAGATTAAAAATGGCCAAAAAGGGCTGATTTTAGTTTGGGGAGAACATACTGAATGGCCCGCCAAAAGAACCTTTAGGCTTATTTACGATTCAATGTCGGCTTGGCAGAATAACAACTATCTGCGCGGGGCCAAATGGAATCGTGATCGTTACCGGCTTTATGAAATCGGAGCGCTTTGAAATCCCTATTTGCCAATCACATAGATCTGACTCGACCACGCATGCTTACCGGCCTTAAGATTGGATTTTACTCCATTCCAAAATGCCGAAAAATAGCGTTCGCGACCATGTTTGTATCGTTCACTCAATAGAGAAATATAAAAGGCATCAAGCTTCATCGGCAACACATCGTGTAAATGAAGGCCGTTTTTCTCAAGAAGTTTGCGCATTGTTACTGGTGTAAAATGCCACAGGTGACGAGGAACATCATACGCAGCCCAGTGAGCTTGATAGTGTTTGGCGTCAAAACTATTGGGGTTCGGCACTGCGATAAAAATTCGCCCTTGGGGATGAAGCAATCGCTTCAATTGATCCAAACGCTCATCTAGATTCGGAACATGCTCGAGCACATGCCACAATGTTATAGCACCGAACGAAGAGGCTTCGAATTCGCTCAGCATAGTTTCATCACAAACCGATAAGCCATACTTTTCAATGGCAAAGGCTCTTGCTCCCTTGTCGGGCTCAACGCCCAAAACATCCAAGCCTTTATTCTTTGCGTGATTTAAAAAGGCCCCTGTCCCACAGCCTACGTCGAGGAGTTTATTTCCCTTGCAGTATTTTGAAACCAACCGATGTTTCCTGTCCAATGTGAAGCCTCGGGCCACTTTATACAGTTTACTGATAAGCCCCTTTGATGTATCGCTATGCGAAATATAATCTTCCGAATGATAATAGCTACCCAATACAGCGAGATCCGGACGCGGACTTGTAATCAGAAAACCACATCCTTTACACTGCTTTATCGCAAAAGACTCCTTACTAACGGTATAATCAATCGCACTTAAATGCGGAGAAAAATCAATGGACGAGCAAATGGGGCAATGGGTAATTTCAGTCATGGTTTCACGTGAAACAATCAGCGGCCAAGATACACCATTAAAACGGAAATGTCGGAAGGAGAAACGCCGCTAATTCGTGATGCCTGACCAATATTGGATGGTTTTATTGTACTAAGCTTTTGGCGCGCCTCTGTAGATAGAGCCGATAGCCTTGCATAATCAAAATCTGCGTGCAGTTCAATGTGTTCAAGTCGCTTGAGCTTCTCTGCTATTTCATGCTCTTTCCGAATATAACCATCGTACTTAATCCGAATTTCCGTAAGCGCAACTTCATCTATACTCATCCCCTTATCCTCAAAGAATGATTTTTTCAAGCTTGGAATTCGCTCTACCATGGCAGTTAAATTTACCTGTGGGCGCGATACGATGCCATGGTATTTTACCTTTTGATTAATGGGGGAGGTGCCTGATTCAACCAACAAGTCATTGATTTCGTCAGGAATGGCGCTTTCATTTATCAAAAAACGGTTTGCTGCATCAACACGAGCATATTTATTCATGGTTTCATCCAAACGCTCTGCGTGAATTAACCCCAGCGCATGTCCGATTGGGGTTAATCGCTCGTCTGCATTATCCTGCCTGAGTAAAATCCGATATTCGGCACGCGATGTAAACATGCGGTAAGGCTCTTCTGTGCCCTTTGTTACCAAATCGTCGAGCAGAACTCCAATGTATGCTTCTGAGCGCCGTAAAACAAAAGGCTCGAGTTCAGCAATCTTTCTATGTGCATTGATGCCGGCCATCATTCCTTGACAGGCAGCCTCTTCATACCCTGTTGTTCCATTAATTTGCCCTGCTAAGAAGAGATTCGTAAGGGCCCTTGACTCTAGTGTGAGCGATAATTGCTGGGGCGGAAAATAATCATATTCTATTGCGTATCCCGGACGAAACAACTTTACATTTTCCAAACCAGCAACACCTCGAATAGCTTCGTATTGTATGTTGTGGGGTAATGAAGTAGAGAAGCCGTTAATATATACCTCGCAGGTATTCCAACCCTCCGGCTCAATAAACAATTGATGCCGTTCTTTATCCGCAAAACGGTCTATCTTATCTTCTATAGACGGACAGTATCGAGGCCCTATTCCCTGTATTCTTCCTGTGAACATTGGACTTTTGTCAAAGCCTGTTCTCAAAATATCGTGTACGCGCTCGTTGGTATACGTCATCCAACATGGAAGCTGCTTGGCCGGAATTGGTGTGTTTGTAAAAGAAAATCGACCAGCTTCCTCGTCACCTGGCTGAATTTCCATCACCGAATAATCAATAGATCGTCCATCTAACCGTGGTGGCGTTCCTGTTTTCATTCTACCCGAAAGCAACCCAAATGATTTTAATTGCTCGGTAATTCCTGTGGCATTTCGCTCAGCAGCTCTTCCTCCGGGTAAATTTTGCTCACCGATATGAATGAGCCCATTCAGAAATGTTCCATTCGTAAGAACCACCGCTTTTGAATATAGGCGTTGATTTGTTCCCGTTACAACGCCCTTAACGGCATCCTGTTCTATGATTAACTCCGTTACGGTATCTTGATAAAAATCGACGTTAGGTATCGCTTCCAATATAAGTCGCCATTCTTCGGCGAAGCGCATCCGGTCGTTTTGTGCGCGCGGACTCCACATTGCTGGTCCTTTTGAACGATTGAGCATTTTAAACTGGATGGCGGATTTATCCGACACGATTCCCGAATACCCACCTAAAGCATCAATCTCGCGAACAATTTGTCCTTTGCCAATACCTCCCATTGCGGGATTACACGACATCTGACCAATGGTCATCATATTCATTGTAACCAACAAAACGCTTGAGCCCAGATTAGCTGCAGCGGCGGCGGCTTCACATCCTGCATGCCCGGCACCAACAACAATTACATCGTATTTGTTTTCCATTTAAACTTGTTCCACGTGAAACGCGACACAAAATTAATCAAGATTTTGGGTAAACGTTGATTTGAATAGCTGAAGCGCGGAGTCTTCTGCTTTACGCATATTTATTAGGTCTTTCTTGCTCTTGTCCTTAAAACCCATCAAGTGCAGAACACCATGCGCAATAACTCTTAATAATTCATCCTCGAATTGCAGTTTACGATCGTTCGCGTTCTCTTTTACACGATCAATGCTGATAAACAATTCTCCCGAAAGTTGCTGTTTATCAGAATAATCGAACGTAATAATGTCGGTGAAATAATCGTGGCTCAGATAACTCCTGTTCATTTCAAGCAAAAAAGCATCGGAGCAGAAAACAATAGAAATGCTTCTTGAAGCAAAACCCGACTGATGTATTAAAAGCTCAAGCCATTTGCAGACTTGAGCTTTGTTCTTTAATCGAAACTTTATTTCGTTCGACGAAAATGAAATCAACTTATTGATTGGCTATACGAAAATACAACTCAACTCTACGTCCTTCGTTCTCAAACTTAATATCGTCTGTTAACTTTCGCATAAGGAACACTCCTCTGCCATTCGGATTTTCAATATTTTGTGGGTCTGTCGGATCAGGTAGCGCATCAGGATTGTATCCACGTCCCTCGTCCTCAATAACGAAGCATAGATTATGCTCCCTTGTTTCATAATAAAAACGAACGTTTTTCTCGGGATTTAGGCGGTTGCCATGATAGATGGCATTCGAAACAGCTTCTGTAACTGCAACGAGAATGTTTCCATAGTTTTCATCGCCTATGTTATAAAACTCACATATCTCATCTATATACTTACCGGCCAGTGCAATGTTCTCTTTCAAAGAGGGGAAGCTTACTTGTTTCGTTTGGGTTATCATCATGATTGTGAAAATAAAAAATTAATTGGTTTTGAAGTACTGCTCTACGAGATTTTTATAAAACGGTTTCAATTCGGGTGAACTTGTTTTTAAAAGCTCGTTCTCTGCATTTTTCTGCTGCATATACTGCTGGAACTCCAAAAGGTTACGGTTAAATTCATTTTGGTTTTCGTTACTCTCCCGTTTATCGTCCTGATCGCGCTCCCGCTCAGCCTTTTCGGCCTCCAACAAACGCGTCATAATTTCCTGCTGTCTACGCATCGTTTCTGATGTAATGTTCTTGTTAACCAAATCGGTTTCTGTTTTCTCCATTTGATCTATCATCTTCCGGAGATTTCCCGCATTCCCATTTTCACCTTCTTTAATCATCTCATTTAGCATTTTCTGCATCTCATTTCTGAGCATCTCCTGTTGCGCAGCCATTTTTGCAAGCTGCTGACTACCACTTTTACCATCTTTGCCTTTACCGGGTTTGCCCATATCCGATTTCATTTTCTCCATTTGCTCGTTCAATTGCTGTTGCAATTGCCGCATGGCTCCAGCAGATGGTTTACCATTTCCGGGTTTCTTTTTGTTTCCGGGTTTTTTACACGAGCCATTGCCCTGTTTTTGCTGCTGCTGCTGTTGGGCAAGCTGTTGCTGCATCTGATCCGAAACTTCCGATAACATCAGTGCAAGGTTATTAATCGATGTCATTGCAAATTGCTGCCGCGAAGAGGCCTGAGCAGATTGCCGCTCGGCTAAGTATTCTACTGACCTGTCGAGCGAGAAATTAATCTGCCCAATTTCTTTGTTCACGAAAGAACTGATTTCCTCAACACGCTTGCTTAATGCAAACAGAGAATCTTCTATTGCCTCAGCATTATCTTTGATTTTCTTCTGATCGGCGGTTATTTTAACATACAAGGGATTGGACGGTGGCGTACGTTGCAACTGCTTCATTAATGCCTCCTGGTCGAACGAGAGCTGCAACAAATTTTCCAGGATTTCCCTGATTTTAGCAACGTCCTCCTCCAAGCTTTGCTCCGATGCCTCATTCATACTCTGCTGCATCTTATCTTTCATCTGCTGCATTTTTGAACTTGCGTTTTTTTGTGACTTTGATGCCTTACTGCTTTTTTTGTTATTCAACTCTTGAGAGCTTTGCTGCATCTCCTGTTTAATGTCTTGTTCCATCTGCTCGGTAGGATCCATAGGCATTGGGTTTTCCAACTCCTGGTTTTTCTTTTCAACCTGATCCAACTCTTCACTTAGTTTATTAAACTCTTTGTTAAGCGAGTCTTGCTTCGCTTTCAATTCGTCGGCACCAGACTCGTTTTTCTCGGTCTTATCTGCAAGTTTTTCCTGTTCTTTTTGCAGCGCATCTAGTTTGTCTATTGCATCCTTCATACGCTGCTCTACCTCCAATTGCTTCAATAATTCGAGGCTTCTGTCGAGTTCTTTTTCAATATCTTTATTTTCCTGCTGAAGCTTTTCCATTTCTTCCTTCAGCTTGTCTTTATCAAGTGTTTTAAGCATCTCTTCAAGCTGCCGCAATTGTTCCTTCATTTCCGGACTTAGCAACTCATTCATCAGCTTTTCGATTTGCTCCTGCTTTTTTAGCAATTCTTCATCCTTATTAAATTCCTTATTACGTTCATTGTTCTTTTTTGTGTCCTTCTGTATCTCACTCAATTGTTCCTGAAGTTGTTTTTGCCTTTCTATTAGCTCCTTTGCTTTGTTCTTATCCTGCCACGTAAGCTCCTTTTTCTCGAGCATTCGGTTTGTTAGCTCCTCTAACTCCTTTTGAAGTTTTTTGGCCTCGTCCATGGTAGATTTAAGATCAGCTTTTATTGCCGATTGCTGTTCGCGCGATTTCTCCTGCAATTCTTCCAACGTTGGTTTACGATAAACTCCTTTCTGCGATTTTGTTGATTTTCTACCATGAACAGCATCGTTGTCCCATACTTCGAACCAATATTCAATTTCCTGTCCGGGTTCTAATTGAATGGCGTTGAACGAACTGCTCCACATAAAATAAGTACTCGTATAACTTTTGTTAAACGGTACATCCATCGCTGTAGGCTTGTTGCCTTGACCGGGAATCAGCACATTAAACTTCAGTTCTGTAAGGCCATAATCGTCTTCAATTTTTCCTTTAAAAACGAAATCCGACCCCAATATTGAATCTGCTTTTGAATCTACTTCAATAAGTGGATAGGCATCCGGTTTCACCGAAACAGAATATTCAACAGCATTGGTGTTGCTCATGAAATTGTTTTTCATTTCAATGCTGTAGCGATCATCCTGTAAAAAGCGTTTAGTGAAAACGAAGTCATACGCTGAACTCTTCTGTGCTTTTGATTCGCCTTCTTGAAACTTTAAAAGAAGATTTGATGTTTCTTCTGTTTTAAATGTCCATCTTACTTCTGTACCTGCAGGAATGGATAAATCGCCGATATTGGGGAGTTGTTCATCTCTTTTCCCGGTATAGGATGGATAATCAAGCGCTACAGTAAATTGAACAAGTAGGGGAGAGGGGAGACTGCGTAAGGTATATTCTTTAGAAAAGAATCCATCTGCATATAACCTAAACCGCACATCTTCTTTAACATTTCTAAAGAGATAACTGAAACTCGTTTTATCTAAACTCTGGCATTTGAACTTGTTTCCTGCTATGTCTACAAACAATTCTCGCGGTAGCTCTTCGCCACGTGTGCGAACATCGAGCTTAAAATCCTGCATAGAGGCAACTTCGAGTTTGGTATTCACAAGCACAAACTGAAAAGGAGCTACAGGCTCGAATGTTTTATCATATGAAATGATGCGCTTTGTGCTCTCGGTTAATACAGCCGGTTTAATCACTAAAACGCCGAGAATAAACAACAAGGGGATAATGGCTAGTGGAATGTAGCGCCTGTTTTTACCAAAGTCAATTGCCCGTGAAAATGGAACCGGTTTTAATTCGGTAATCTTCTGATCGATGCCTGCAAGTATTAGCTCTTTACTTCCTGGAGTATCTTCCAATTGACGTTGCAACTGCAGTGTATTAATCAGTTTATCTTTTACTTCGTTGAAATGAAGACCAATAAGCTCTGCAGCATGTTCGTGCGTAAGCGACTTACCGATGCGCAATAACCCGAAAATAGGTTTCAGGATGTACACAATTAGCACAAATGCGGCAAGGGCTAGGTAAAAGTAAAAAAGGATAGCACGAAGAGCCATTCCGTTTTCGCCAATGTATTCAACCACAGAAATAAGCAGAAAAAACAATGCAAGCAATCCGGTACTATAAAGTATACCGCGCAGAAGCTTATTCTGATAATACTTGCGTATGAATTCCTCTAGCTTACCAATCAATTCATTCACTGCACTATTTCCTGAGTTCATTTGGAGTATTTAATTGGAAACGCAATCATTAGCAATTAATTTTAGCAACGCGTTTTTCGTGACGCCCACCTTCAAATGCCGTATTCAAAAATTCATCGACTATGTTTAGTGCAGTTTCGTTATTCAGAAAGCGGGCAGGAAGGCATAAAATATTCGCATTGTTATGTGCTCGAGCTAAAACAGCAATTTCTGGTAACCAACACAAAGCAGCACGAATACCAACATGCTTATTTGCCGAAATTGCAACGCCATTCGCACTCCCGCAGAGAAGAATACCATAATCAGCTTTGCCATCGAGAACCGCATTTGCAACGGGATGAGCCACGTCTGGGTAATCCATGCTCTCTTCTGAAAACGTACCAACATCCGTTAACTCTGCATTCAAATGCGCCAGATGAAGCTTTACCTGTTCTTTAAGCGTGAAGCCGGCATGATCCGAACCGATATAGATTTTCATGAATTTCGGGTTAAATTAGATGCTAAAATACAGAATACGCGGTTTTGTTTAGGCAGCTGGAACAGAATTAACAGTTATTTTGTTAATCGTTGTTAATTATCTGTGACTAAAAACGCATAAGAAAAATTGGAAGCATAGAATTTTTTTCTCATACGCTTCATTTTTTTGCGTGTCAAGCGAAAAATGCTGATTAAAATCAGGAAATAAATAACAAACCATACACAAATCAGAGGGTACATTTTAAATCAATTTTTACTCAAGGTAGGATATTAACGCAATGTTAATAGTATGTTACTTGAATTGAATTTCAATCTATTAATCAATTAAAAACTTTTAATAGCATGTCAATAAATACCTCGTAGTGTATAATCCTACTCCTTGCACAAAATTTTCTGCACAGAACTAACAGCATTATTAAAACCTAATCTTTATTTAAACTTTAAAATACCTTTGTTTTATACTTAGTAAAGGGATGTTCATTTCTAAAAATTCGCGATCAGAGCTTATTCAATCCATCGAACAGCTTAAGAGGGAGAAGAATGCCATTATACTGGCTCATTACTATCAGGACAATGGCATACAGGATTGTGCCGATTATATTGGCGACAGTTTGGGCCTTTCTCAGGCAGCGGCGAAAACAGACGCTGACATTATCGTTTTTGCAGGTGTTCATTTTATGGCAGAAACGGCCAAGATCATCTCGCCCAATAAAAAAGTTTTGTTGCCAGACCTTGATGCAGGCTGTTCATTGGCCGATGATTGTAAAACGGAAGATTTTATAGCTTTTAAAAAGCAACATCCGGAGCATATCGTCATTTCATATATCAATTGCACGGCCGAAGTGAAGGCCGAGTCGGATATTATTTGTACATCGTCGAACGCCGTTCACATCGTGAATAGCATACCGAAGGAAAGAAAAATAATTTTTGCGCCCGACAAGAACCTTGGCCGCTATGTTATCAATAAAAGCGGAAGAGACATGGTTTTATGGGATGGAGCGTGTATGGTACACGAAGCGTTTTCGTTGTCGAAGATTGAAGCGCTTATCGAGCAAAATCCGAATGCAGAATTTATTGCGCATCCCGAATGCACCGAAGCGGTTCTGAAGCATGCATCGTTTATTGGTTCTACTACAGCCTTGTTGAATTACACAAAAACGTCTGAAAAACAGCAATTTATTATTGGAACCGAGAGTGGAATTTTACATCAGATGATAAAAAATTCGCCCGATAAACGTTTTATTCCGGCACCGCCTATGAACAATTGTGCATGCAACGATTGTCCGCACATGAAAAAAAATACGCTGCAAAAACTTCATGATTGTCTTTTCAATGAAGCGCCCGAAATAATGCTTGAAGAATCTATTCGTTTAAAGGCAGAAAAGTCAATTAAACGCATGCTCGAACTTTCTGTAAATCTTTGAAATATTGTTTATGATACGGCCAATTCTTCTTTTATTTTCCCTCTTTTTTTCTATTGCACAGCTTTGTGGGCAAAACCTTGAACAGGTTAAATATACCTATGAGAGCTACCCCAACGATCCATTGGGTATTCGGAAATATGTTTTAAAAAACGGACTTACCGTATTTACATCGGTAAACACAAACGAACCACGTATTTATACGTGTATAGCCATTGCAGCAGGCAGTAAACACGACCCTAAAAACAATACCGGATTAGCACATTACCTTGAACATATGTTGTTTAAGGGAACCGACCAGTATGGAACAACCTCCTTTGAAAAAGAACAATTCTATCTAAAACAGATTGAAGCTCTGTATGAGAAATACAATAAAACAACAAATGAAATGCAAAGAAAGCAGCTTTATCGAAGCATTGATTCGCTTTCATCTGTAGCTGCCAATATTGCGATTGCCAACGAATACGATAAAATGATGCAGTTCATTGGTGCAAAAGGAACCAATGCATACACATCGTTTGATGAAACGGTTTACATCAACGATATTCCATCAAATCAATTTGATGCCTGGCTTAAAATTGAAGCCGAGCGTTTCAGAAATCCTGTGTACCGTTTGTTTCATACCGAACTCGAAGCGGTGTATGAGGAAAAAAATATGTCGCTCGATTCAGATTCAGATAAATTGTATGAAACAATGATGCAGGCTCTTTTTAAGAATCATACGTATGGTTTGCAAACAACCATAGGAAAATCGGAACACTTAAAAAATCCTTCTTTAAAAGCAATACGTAATTTTTATGAGATGTATTATGTTCCAAACAATATGGCAATTTGTTTGGCCGGTAATTTTAATCCCGATGAAATTATTGAAAAAATCGACACTGCTTTTTCCCTGTACAAACCGGTAAACATTTCAGAACCGCAATTTAATCCGGAAAAAAAAGATACAACGGCCGAATATTTAACGGTAAAAGGTCCTGAACAGGAATCGGTTTCGCTTGCATTCAGGTTACCAAAACTTGATGCTTTGCAATGTAAAATGCTGGAGTTGATTTCAGAACTATTGTATAACGGAACAACAGGATTGATGGACAGAAATTTACTAAACAGCCAAAAAATATTGAGTGGTTATTCAGAAACGGTGAATCTGAGAGATTATTCGGTTCTGATTCTCAACGGAGAACCACAGAAAGAGCAAAAACTAGCGGAAATTTCCGGCTTACTGCTTGCACAAATCGACTCATTACGAAAAGGAAAAGTTACAGAAGAACAGATTCGTTCAGCAGTTCTTAATCTAAAAACAAGGGAGGAGCGCATGATTGAAAACTCTTCCTCGCGGGCATTTGAAATGGTCGATTTATTTGTAAAAAGAGTCGATTTAAAAAGTGTTCATCGAAGAGATTCACTATTTGATTTACTCAGCAAAAAAGAACTGCTTCGTTTTGTCAGGGATAATTTTCAAAAAGATTTTGTTGTGGTTTATAAACAGAAAGATGAATCGTTCCAGAATGCCAAAATAGAAAAGCCCGAAATTAGGCCGGTTCCCTTAAACAGAAAAGATAATTCATCGTTCGCTAATTCGATTTACAACCAACGGATTGCAAGCGAAAAACCCCAATTCATCAATTTTAAGCAATCGATTAAATCATTAAATATTGGAAATGCCATTACCGCTTACTATGTAAAAAACACGTCGAACAATCTATTTAAGTATCAGGTATTATTTGAATTTGGACGCATAGCCAATCCATACCTTCCTTTCGCAATTGATTTATTTCAACTCTCCGGCACACCTAATTATTCCAATCAGCGAATTAAAGAATTGTTTTATGCGCTTGCCTGCAACTATTCCATGTCGGTTGGGGAGTACACCACCACGATTGAATTAAGTGGACCTCAAAAATCGTTTACCTCTGCAATTAATCTTTTGGAAAACTGGATTCTGCATCCAGTGCTCGATAAAGAAACCCTGCGCTTATTTGTTAACTCGAAATTACAGGAGCGCGAAAATATGCTCAGTAATCCCGAAATTATTCGAAGTGCCTTAAATAACTATGCGCTGTACGGCGAAAAAAATCCCTTTAGCAGGCAATTAACCAATAAACAATTGAGAGCATTAAGGAACGATATCTTAAACGACCATGTATCAACCCTTTTTTCATATCCGCACAAAATTAGCTACTACGGACCCGACGATATAACTATGGTTGAAAACAAAATCAAGGAAAACCATATCGCTCAGGTTACTTTAACTATTCCTGAAAGAGAACTTTTCAAACCAATAAATGTGAAAAAGAGTAAAGTATATTTCGCCGACTTCAATATGGTACAGGCAACGATTAGCTGGTTGGCGGCTGGTTCAGGAATCGATACCGCCAACTTTGCTACCGCATCGCTTTACAACGAATATTTTGGTGGCGGCATGTCATCCATTGTTTTTCAGGAAATCAGAGAATCAAAAGCCTTGGCTTATTCGGCCTATTCCTATTTCCGGAATCCGGTTTATAGGGATGGTTTTGAAACTTCGGGCGCTTTCATTGGTACGCAGGCCGATAAGATCGACTCTGCAATTGCTGCTATGAATGACCTGCTTCGAAAAATGCCCTTGTCAGAAAATCTCTTTCTATCGTCCAAGACGGCGCTGCTTTCATCGATCGAAAACGACCGTATTTCGCCCCGTAATTATGCAGGAATGAGCATGGCCTATACGCGGCAAGGTATAGAATACGACTTTCGAAAATCGATATACCGTTCTCTACATAAATTGAATTTAAAAGACATCGAACAATTTCATAAAAATAAAATAGCCAGTACAACCTATGCGCTCACGGTTGTAGGTTCTTCTAAGCTTATCGAGAAAACGATGTTATCAAAATTTGGAGAGGTTGAATCGGTAAATGTTCAAAAATTACTTGGTTTCCGTTGATGAAAATCTTTTGTTCTATACTGTTTTCGTGTTGCGCTTACGGCATTCTTATGGCACAAGACTCCATTTCTCAGAACGGATATACTATTCTGAAGTATCCCTCAGGAAAAAAGTCTGGCGAAGGAATCATGCAAAATGGAAAACCTGAAGGTATCTGGAAAGCATATTATGAAAACGGAGCATTGAAATCGGAAGGGAAAAAAGCAGCAGGAATTACCGATAGCGTATGGAATTTTTATTCGGCCGAAGGGCTATTGAAATCAAGTATCGAATATGCTACTGGTCAGAAAAACGGCACTTCAAAAACCTACGATAAAAACGGCAATTTAATGGCGGAAGAGCAATTTGCCATCGATAAAAAGGATGGGTTAAGCAAATGGTTTTTCACAAAGAGCAGAATTCAAAAAGAAATAATTTTTGTTGAAGGAAAAGAGCAGGGCAGAGGCATTGAGTATGATACAACCGGACTAATAATAACCCTGCTCGATTATACCAAGGGAGTTTTGGTAAAACGAATTCCCGTTAACAGAACAGATCGCCAGGAAAGAAAAACCGGTATATGG
>CANMGM010000003.1 GCA_947497195.1 Bacteroidota bacterium | reverse complement strand
TAAGCCTCTCGATGCGCGAACTATTCGGCAAATATTATCACTAAATCAGGAGCAACGAAAGGTTTCGTAACCTCGCTGCTCCTGAAGTGTATCGAAACTATACGATTAATTTAATGTGAATTGTGCAACTCGCGCTGGTAGAGCTCCCAAAAAAACAGTGGAATAAACACTACAATAAGAACTGCCATTCCCAATCCAACCTGGATATTAGCAGTTGGAAAGCTTTGAATTTTGAAAATTGTACCGCTGGCAATTAAAAGCCCGCTCATAGCACCTGCAATAAGGCGGATTCGAGATTGCATCGGCATAATCCCTGGAAACTTAAAGAGCTGGTAAATCAGTGTAAGCATGGCCGCGAATAACGCGGTACAACCTACAAACATTAGTACAGCACTTCCGGGCCAAAGAAACTGCCGAAATAAAAGCCCTGAGGCGATTCCTGTTGCTGCGATGAATCCGCAGCCGTAAAGCAACTTTTTCATAATGATTGGTATTTGAAGGGTTAGTAAAAAAAGAAGTTCTTGTTCAATTGCTGCTACACCACACGGGTCTAAGTCATTCATAGCACCGATAAGAGCCTTTTCGAAATGAAGTCCTTCGCGCAAGCCTTGCTCTACAGCACAACAAACGTGGTCAGTAAGCTCTGCGCGAAGCTGCGTGTCTTTAATCGCACCGTGAATTTGCATTTCAATTTTTTTTGTTTGCTCTGCAGTTAAATTAGGCATATCCGCTTTGTGTTGGTGGATTTAACAATTCCTCAACTATGGAAATAAAGTTCAACAGAGCAGTAGTTTGTTCTGCCTCCCGAACTTTACCGGAGTCGGTTACCGCATAATAAACACGAGTCCGATTTTCGACTGTTTCGGTATAGGTATACAATATGCCATCAGATAGCATCTTGCGAAGGGCAGGATAAAGAGAGCCTTCTTTAAGGAGAATTTTTTCACCGCTTCGTTGGCGAACCTCTCGTGTTATCTCGTATCCATACATTGGCCCCTTATCCGATAAGAGCCTAAGTACAATTGTACTCAAGGTGCCTTTTATAAATTCGTGCTGATTCATAACTCAAACATACATAGAATAACTATATATTATAAATATCAGTATATATAGATTGAAAATTAATTATTAAAATCTGATAATTAGCGAATTAAAATTTTGATCACGATAATTTTAGCAAGGAGATGTTTGTCTAATTGCAACTTATTTCTAATGTTAACCTGATAAGGCCGCATAAGTCGCCACTCAAAAAATGCCGGTAGAAAAAAATACCGAAAAAATTTTAGCTGTGTGCGTTGGTAAATAAAAAGTACTTACTATCTTTGCGCTCCCAAAATTTGGGCGAGAACACCAAAAAGCAATCATAAACAAAATATAATCAAGCTTAAAGCATGCCTACCATTCAGCAGCTTGTACGTAAAGGACGCAGCGCCAATGCAACAAAAAGTAAGAGTCCTGCATTGGATTCTTGTCCTCAGCGTCGTGGAGTTTGTACCCGTGTGTACACAACTACCCCAAAGAAACCAAATTCAGCCATGCGTAAAGTTGCGCGTGTACGTTTGACCAATGCAAAAGAGGTGAATGCCTACATTCCGGGCGAAGGTCACAATCTGCAGGAGCACTCAATCGTACTAATTCGCGGTGGTCGTGTGAAGGATTTACCAGGTGTTCGTTATCACATTGTACGCGGCGCCCTCGATACTTCGGGTGTTGAAGGCCGTAATCAACGTCGTTCGAAATACGGAACCAAGCGTCCAAAACCGGGTCAGGCACCAGCAACCAAAGGCAAGAAAAAATAATCCATACAGCGTTCAGAAAACATGAGAAAGTCAACGCCCAAAAGAATTCCCCGTCTACCCGATCCTCGTTTCGGTGATCCTGTTGTAACTCGCTTTGTAAACAACATGATGTACGACGGTAAGAAAAGTATCGCATTCAATATTTTTTACGACGCGGTAGATATTGTAGCCAAGCGCACCGAAGAAAGCGGACATGAAGTATGGAAACGTGCTCTGGAAAATGTAAGTCCATCGGTAGAGGTGAAAAGCCGTCGCGTTGGTGGTGCTACCTTTCAGATTCCAATGGAAATTCGTCCAGACCGCCGCACAGCCCTTGGTATGAAGTGGTTAATCATGTATGCACGCAAGCGTAACGAGAAATCGATGGCGCAAAAACTCGCATCAGAAATCGTTGCCGCAAGTAAAGGAGAAGGTGCTGCTCACAAAAAGAAGGAAGATACGCACCGCATGGCTGAAGCCAACAAAGCATTCTCGCATTTCAGATTCTAATTAATAACGACCGAAACCCGAAGAGGACCATTTTATGAGTCACGATTTAAAATTCACCAGAAATATCGGTATTGCCGCGCACATCGATGCCGGTAAAACAACCACTACCGAGCGTATTCTTTATTACACCGGAGTGAACCACAAAATTGGTGAGGTACACGATGGAGCAGCAACCATGGACTGGATGGTTCAGGAGCAGGAGCGTGGTATTACCATTACTTCGGCGGCAACCACTTGTTTCTGGAATTATGCAGGGCAGAACTATAAAATGAATATCATCGATACGCCGGGTCACGTTGACTTTACCGTTGAGGTGAATCGTTCGTTGCGTGTACTCGATGGTCTTGTATTCCTTTTTTCTGCGGTTGATGGTGTTGAGCCTCAATCAGAAACCAATTGGCGTTTGGCGAACAATTACAATGTTACGCGTCTTGGTTTCGTAAATAAAATGGACCGTCAGGGTGCCGACTTCCTCAATGTTGTGAAGCAGGTTAAAGAAATTCTTGGCGGTAATCCACTACCGCTTCAATTGCCAATCGGTGCCGAAGAGACATTCAAAGGTGTGGTTGACTTGATCAATTGGCGCGGAATGGTTTGGAACGAACACGATAAAGGGATGACCTACGAAATCGTTGACATTCCTGCCGACATGGTAGAAGAAGCGCGCGAGTGGCGTGAGAAATTACTCGAAGCTGCCGCAGAGTTCGATGAGAACCTGATGGAGAAATACTTCGAAGACCCTGAATCGTTAACCGAGCGCGAAATTTTGACCGCATTGCGTAAAGCCTGCGTTGCGAACAAAGTTGTTCCAATGCTTTGCGGTTCTGCTTTCAAAAATAAAGGAGTTCAGACCATGCTCGACTTGGTAATGGAACTCATGCCAAGTCCGCTCGATAAAGAAAATATCGTAGGAATAAATCCTGATACAAACGCCGAAGTTGTGCGTCGTCCTGATCCAAAAGATCCATTTACAGCACTTGCATTTAAAATTGCAACCGATCCTTTCGTGGGCCGTTTGTGTTTCTTCCGCGCCTATTCAGGTCGTTTGGACGCAGGTTCTTACGTATTGAACACCCGCAGTGGTAACAAAGAGCGTATTAGCCGTATCTTCCAGATGCATGCAAACAAGCAGAATGCAATCGAATACATCGAAGCAGGTGATATCGGAGCGGCTGTAGGTTTCAAAGACATCAAAACAGGAGATACACTGTGTGATGAAAAGAATCCAATCGTTCTCGAAGCGATGCAATTCCCTGAGCCGGTAATCGGTATTGCTATCGAGCCTAAAACTCAGGCTGATGTTGATAGGTTAGGTATGTCTTTGGGTAAATTATCCGAAGAAGATCCAACCTTCCGCGTACGTACAGATGAGGAAACCGGCCAAACCATCATTTCAGGAATGGGCGAGCTTCACCTCGAAATCATCATGGATCGCCTTAAGCGTGAGTTTAAAGTAGAATGTAACCAAGGTGCACCTCAGGTGAACTACAAAGAAACCATCCAGGGTACAGTTACACACCGCGAGGTTTACAAGAAACAAACCGGTGGTCGTGGTAAATTTGCCGATATCGTGGTTACGATCAGTCCGGTTGACGAAGGAAAAGAAGGTCTTCAGTTCGTTAACGAAGTTGTGGGCGGTAACATTCCACGCGAATACATCCCATCTGTTGAAAAAGGCTTCAAAGCTGCAATGACCAATGGTGTACTTGCCGGATATACAATGGATAGCTTGAAAGTACGTCTTACGGATGGTTCTTACCACGCGGTTGACTCCGATGCACTTTCATTTGAAATTTGTGCTCGTACGGCATTTCGTGAAGCGCTTCCAAAAGCACAGCCAGTATTGCTCGAGCCGATTATGAAGGTCGAAGTATTGACTCCCGAAGATTACATGGGTGACATTATTGGCGACTTGAACAAACGTCGCGGTCAACTCGAAGGAATGGACAGCCGTGCAGGTTCTCAGGTAATCCGCGCCAAAGTTCCACTCAGCGAGATGTTCGGATATGTAACCACCCTGCGTACGATTTCTTCAGGACGTGCAACATCAACCATGGAACCTTCGCATTATGCTGAAGCTCCCCGTCAGGTAGCCGAAGATGTAATCGCAAAAGCGAAAGGTAAATCAGCAAAAGTTTAATCGTTCTTTATATACTCTACATGAGCCAGAAAATTCGCATCAAACTCAAGTCTTACGATTACAATTTAGTCGATAAATCGGCTGAGAAAATTGTTAAGACCGTTAAATCAACCGGAGCGGTTGTTAGTGGGCCAATACCTCTTCCAACCAACAAGAAGATTTACACGGTATTGCGTTCACCACACGTGAACAAAAAGGCGCGCGAACAATTTCAACTTTGTTCCTATAAGCGTCTGATGGATATTTATTCAACCACTTCTAAAACCGTAGATGCGTTGATGAAGCTTGAGCTTCCAAGCGGTGTAGAGGTAGAAATCAAAGTGTGACGTTTGTCCCATCTGATTTTCATTTAATTACACGAAACACAACAAAATGTCAGGTATCATAGGTAAAAAAATCGGAATGACCAGTCTTTACAGTGCCGCTGGGAAGAACATACCATGCACGGTTATTGAAGCTGGTCCTTGCGTAGTAACGCAAGTAAGAACCATTGAAAAAGATGGTTACAACGCTGTTCAACTGGCGTTTGACGAAAAGAAGGAGAAGCACACATCGTCAGCGATGAAAGGGCACTTCGAAAAAGCACAGACTACTCCCAAGCGCAAGCTTGTAGAGTTCCGCGACTTTTCAGATGAAAAGCAACTTGGCGAAACAATCACGGTCGAATTATTTGCCGAGGGAGAGTTCGTTGATGTTGTTGGGACTTCAAAGGGTAAAGGATTTCAAGGTGTTGTAAAACGTCACGGATTTAGTGGGGTTGGTATGCAAACACACGGTCAGCACAACCGCTTGCGTGCTCCGGGATCATTGGGTGCATCGTCTTATCCTTCTCGTGTATTTAAAGGAATGCGCATGGCCGGTCGTACTGGCGGGGCTCGCGTAAAAATTCAGAACCTTGAAATTCTGAAAGTAATTCCCGAACAAAATTTAATTGTAATTCAGGGAGCTGTTCCCGGACCGAAAGGTTCTTACGTAACGATTGAGAAATAATGGAATTAGCAGTATACAACTCAAACGGTCAGGAGACCGGCCGCAAGGTTCAGCTTAGTAGCGAAATCTTCGGAATCGAGCCAAACGATCACGCGATTTATCTCGATGTGAAACAGATGTTGGCAAACCGTCGCCAGGGTACGCACAAATCCAAAGAACGTGCAGAGGTATCTTACTCAACCAAGAAACTTAAGCGCCAGAAAGGAACCGGCGGGGCTCGTGCAGGTAGCATTAAATCTCCAGTATTTGTAGGCGGTGGTCGTGTATTTGGTCCGAAGCCCCGCGATTACAGCTTTCGTCTGAATAAAAAAGTTAAGCAGCTTGCTCGTAAGTCGGCGCTTACCTACAAAGCGAAAGACAATGGAATTGTATTGGTTGAAGGGTTTTCTTTTGACGCGCCATCAACCAAAAATTTCACCGGAATTTTGAACAATCTGAAATTGCAAGGCAAGAAGATACTTGTTATTGTACCAGAACAAAATCAGAATCTGTATTTATCGAGCCGCAATTTGCAAAACAGCAAAGTGGTTGTAGCAAGTGATATCAATACATTTGATATTCTGCATGCCAACAATGTTGTATTGTTTGAGAACTCGGTTAAATCTATTGAAAACCTTTTAACCCAGAACTAAGATGCAGATCATTGTAAAGCCTATCATTACAGAGAAAGTAACCTCTGTGGCCGAAAAACTGAACCGCTATGGTTTTGTGGTTCATGAAGATGCAAATAAAATCCAGATTAAAAAAGCCGTTCAAGATCTGTATGGTGTAACCGTGGAGGAAGTTAACACCATGCGTTACATCGGTAAGGTAAAAATGCGCAACACGAAGAATGGATTTAATACCGGTTTAACCGGTCGCTGCAAAAAAGCGATTGTAACCCTGAAAGCCGGAGATTCAATTGACTTATTTACCACATTCTAATTGCTATGGCACTAAAGAAATTTAACCCGATTACTCCGGGAACCCGTTTTAAAGTTGCGGGTACTTTCTCGGACGTCACTACCAGTAAGCCTGAGAAGTCGCTTTTGGTTAAACAAAAGAAATCTGGAGGTCGTAACAACAGTGGTAAAATGACCATGCGTTATATCGGTGGTGGCCACAAACAACGTTACCGTTTAATCGACTTCCGTCGCGATAAGCATGATGTTCATGCAACCGTTGCCACGATTGAGTACGATCCAAACCGTTCAGGTCGTATTGCTCTTTTGCAGTATGCCGATGGCGAGAAGCGTTATATTCTTGCTCCTGATGGTTTGAAAGTGGGCAATACTATTCGCTCAGGTAAAGATGCACCAGTTGAGGCCGGAAATGCCCTCTTCTTGAGCGATGTTCCACTTGGTACTATGATTCATCATATCGAATTACGTCCTGGACAGGGAGCCGCTTTGGTTCGCAGTGCCGGTGCCGCTGCTCAGTTACAGGCTCGCGATGGCAAATACGCTATCATACGCATGCCTTCAGGCGAGATTCGCATGATTTTGAATACCTGTCTTGCTGTGATTGGTACGGTAAGTAATCCGGATCACCGATTGGAGCGCTCGGGTAAAGCAGGTCGTTCACGTTGGTTAGGACGTCGTCCGCGCGTACGTGGTGTTGCTATGAACCCAGTAGATCACCCAATGGGTGGTGGTGAAGGTCGTGCATCCGGTGGTCATCCGCGCAGCCGTAATGGAATACCTGCAAAAGGATACAAAACACGCGCACCTAAAAATAGAAGTACACGTTACATAATCGAGCGTCGTAAAAAATAATTGTTCAACACAGAAAAATAATATCCTATGAGCCGTTCGCTTAAAAAAGGACCCTTCATTGATTTCAAGCTGGAAAAAAAAGTACTGGCAATGATGGACTCTGGTAAAAAATCAGTAATTAAGACATGGGCACGACGTTCCATGATTTCACCTGATTTCGTTGGACAAACGATTGCTGTTCACAACGGAAACAAATTCATTCCGGTTTATGTTACCGAAAATATGGTAGGTCATAAATTAGGAGAATTTGCACCAACGCGCACCTACCGCGGGCACGCCGGTAACCGCAAAGACAAAGGCAAAAAATAATCATTCACGTTCTTTATAATATCTCTCAAAAATGGGATCACGCAAAAAAAATATGGCAGAGGCGCTCAAGGCAGAGCGTAAAACAACAGCCTTTGCCAAATTGAACGATTGCCCAACTTCGCCACGCAAGATGCGTCTGGTTGCAGACCTTATTCGCGGTGTTGAAGTAGATAAGGCATTGTCGATACTTAAGTTCACAAATAAAGATGCTGCAGGGCGTCTTGAGAAACTTCTACTTTCTGCGATTGCAAACTGGCAAGCGAAAAATGAAGGTCAGCGCCTTGAAGAGAGCAACGTGATTGTTAAAGAAATCAGCGTCGACGGTGGTCGTCAGTTGAAGCGCTTACGTCCGGCTCCACAAGGTCGCGGATACCGCATACGCAAACGTTCAAATCACGTGACGCTCATTTTAGGTAGTCGCGAAGTAGCCGCAATCGCATAATCATTCACAAGACAATAATAAATAAATGGGACAAAAAGCAAATCCGATTGGTCTTCGTCTGGGAATAATCCGTGGATGGGATTCAAACTGGTATGGTGGAAAGAACTTTGCCGATAAACTGGTTGAGGACCACAAGATTCGTAAATATTTGAACGCTCGTTTGCAAAAAGCTGGTGTTTCAAAGATTGTTATTGAACGCACTTTGAAACTGGTTACCGTTACAATTAATACAGCCCGTCCGGGAATTATTATTGGTAAGCAGGGTCAAGAAGTTGATAAGCTGAAAGAAGAGCTTAAAAAACTTACCAAGAAGGAAGTTCAAATCAACATTTTTGAGATTAAGCGTCCTGAATTGGATGCGCGCCTAGTTGCAGATGGAATAGCACGTCAGCTCGAAGGCCGTGTTTCGTTCCGTCGCGCAATGAAAACGTCGATTGCTTCTACAATGCGCATGGGTGCCGAAGGTATTAAGTGCAAATTGTCGGGTCGTTTGGGCGGTGCTGAAATGGCTCGTGTCGAAGGTTACAAAGAAGGAAGAACACCGCTACATACATTGCGTGCAGATATCGATTATGCCTTAGCCGAGGCTCACACAACTTACGGACGTATTGGGGTGAAAGTTTGGATTTGTAAGGGCGAAGTATATGGTAAGCGCGATTTGAGTCCTAACATTGGTATGCAGGCCCAGAAATCAGGTTCGCCTTCTGGCGGCTCTGACCGTGGTGATCGTGGTGGCGACCGTGGTGGTCGTCGTGGTGGCGACCGCGGTAATGATCGTGGTGGTCGTCGTTCAAAATAATTTAAACCTGAATTCATTCAAAGGGGACCCTCCGGTCCTCTTTTTTTTTCTCCAGGTGCTTCAAAATTAGACACAAAAAAGAATTTGAAAAAAAATAGCAAAGTCGTGTTGTAATTAAAAAACAACTTACTATCTTTGCCGTCCCCAAAATAACGCCGCACGACGCGGCTGAACTTAGGGGATAATTAGTGAATCTGGTAAAAACGAAATTCCATGTTACAGCCTAAACGTACGAAGTACAGGAAGCAACATAAAATGAAAATGAAAGGCAACGCAACGCGTGGACACGAGTTGGCGTTTGGATCTTTCGGTATTAAAGCATTAGAGGGTGTTTGGATGACTGCACGTCAGATTGAAGCTGCTCGTATTGCTGTTACACGTTACATGAAACGTGAAGGCCAGATATGGATTCGTGTATTTCCGGACAAGCCAATTACCAAGAAGCCTGCAGAAGTGCGAATGGGTAAAGGGAAAGGTTCTCCTGAATATTGGGTAGCGGTTGTAAAACCGGGTACCGTTATTTTCGAAGCGGAGGGTGTGCCTATGGAAATTGCCAAAGAAGCATTGCGTCTTGCTGCTCAAAAATTACCTGTGACAACAAAGTTTATTGTTCGTCGCGATTATGAAGAAGCTACAGCCTGATTTTAAACTATGAAACGGGAAGATTTAACAAGCCTTTCAATCCAGGAATTGAAAGATAAGGTACAGGAGATGAAACAGCAGCATGCGCGTATGGTTTTGAACCATACTGTTTCCTCTACAGAGAGTCCAATTGGAATTCGTTACAGTCGTCGTGGAATTGCCCGCGTCTACACCGAAATCCGCAACCGCGAACTTCAGCAATCAGCTCAATAATATAACTGATGGAAACTATTGAAAGAAATTTACGCAAAGAGCGTGTCGGTTTAGTTCGAAGCACCAAAATGGATAAGACCATTGTAGTTGCTGTTGAGCGTAAGGTAAAGCATCCAAAGTATGGGAAGTTTGTTAAGAAGACTACAACTTTCATGGCTCATGATGATAAGAATGAGTGTGGTGCAGGAGATACTGTTAAAATCATGGAAATCCGTCCGATGAGCAAGAATAAGCGCTGGAGACTGGTTGAAATCATCGAAAAAGCCAAGTAACGAAGTAACGATTGTCAAATAGTATTTTGTCATGATACAACAAGAATCACGTTTAACTGTAGCCGACAATTCCGGAGCAAAAGAAGTACTTTGTATCCGTGTGTTAGGTGGTACCAAAAAGCGCTATGCTTCTGTCGGCGATAAAATCGTTGTTACAGTTAAACATGCACTTCCCAGCGGAAACTCTAAAAAGGGTTCTGTAACCAAAGCCGTAGTGGTACGCACACGTAAAGAAATTCGCCGTCCCGACGGTTCATATATTCGTTTCGACGACAATGCAGTAGTATTGTTAAACAACAACGATGAACTGCGAGGAACCCGTATCTTCGGACCTGTTGCCCGCGAATTGCGCGAGAAGCAGTATATGAAAATTGTTTCATTAGCTCCGGAAGTGTTATAATAAATATCGATTACGACCCATGAAACTTCATATCAGAAAAGGCGATAAGGTAATGGTGATTGCCGGCAACCACAAAGGTGAGTCGGGCGAAGTTACCGAAGTGCTTGTAAGCAAGCAGCGCGCTATCGTTAGCGGGGTGAACATGATTTCACGCCACAGCAAGCCAACTTCTCAAAATCCTCAGGGAGGAATTATAAAAGAAGAAGGAACTATTCATATTTCCAACTTAATGGTGATTGATCCTAAAACTGGCAAGCCTGCACGTACAGGTCGCCAGGAAGATAAGTCAGGTAAGTTGGTTCGTTTTTTCAAATCTAAAAATTAAGCTTAAGTCAAGGCGATGAACTATACACCGAATCTTAAGACAAAATACCGCGCAGAGATTGTAAAATCGTTGCAGAAAGAGTTCGAATACAAGAGCTCAATGCAGGTACCTAAATTAACCAAGATTTGTTTGAATCAAGGTATTGGATCTGCTGTTTCTGATAAGAAAATGATTGATGCAGCCGTTGTTGAGATGACAACAATCTCCGGTCAAAAAGCGGTTGCTACAAAATCGCGTAAAGACATCTCAAATTTCAAACTCCGTAAGGGTGTTCCAATTGGTGTTCGCGTTACATTGCGCGGCGACAAGATGTATGAATTCTTGGAGCGTTTGATTAATGTAGCTCTTCCACGTATCCGCGATTTCCGTGGTATCAACGATAAAGGATTTGATGGCCGCGGTAATTACACATTAGGCGTAACCGAGCAGATTATCTTTCCTGAAATCAACATCGATAAGGTTTCTAAAATTATGGGTATGGACATCACGTTTGTGACTAATGCTCCGACCGATAAAGAAGCATTTGCATTGTTGCGTGAATTTGGTCTTCCATTTAAAAATCAAAAAAAGTAATACGATCCGATGGCTAAAGAAAGCATGAAAGCCCGTGAGGTTAAACGGGCGAAATTGGTTGCACGCTACGCAGCAAAAAGAGAAGCTCTAAAGGCTGCCGGGGATTCTGTCGGCTTGCAAAAGCTTCCACGTAATTCCTCTAAAATCCGGTTGCGCAATCGTTGCAAATTAACGGGTCGTCCTCGTGGATATATCCGTCAGTTCGGTTTATCGCGTATTACTTTTCGCGAGATGGCAACCGATGGGAAAATCCCGGGTGTAACTAAAGCCAGCTGGTAAATTTAAAGATCTCAATACAATTAGCATCTAATCTCATGACAGATCCAATTGCAGACTACCTAACCCGCCTTCGCAACGCAATTCATGCGAATCACCGTGTGGTAGAAATCTCTTCCTCGAAAATTAAACAAAGCTTGACTAAGATTTTGTTTGAGAAGGGGTATATTCTTAGCTATAAATTCGAAAACCCTGGCAAAGACAATCCTCAGGGTACTATCAAAATAGCTTTGAAATACCATCCCGTTACCAAATTGTCGGCGATTCGCGAACTTAAACGTGCTTCTAAACCAGGGCTACGACAGTATGCTCACGTTGAAAATCTTCCTCGTGTAATAAACGGACTTGGTATTGCTGTTATTTCGACTTCTAAAGGTCTTATGACTGATAAAGAGGCCCGCACTGAAAATGTTGGTGGAGAGGTGATTTGCTATATTTCATAAAACTAAATCAAAGAAACAATGTCACGGATTGGAAAACTTCCGATTAACCTTCCCAAAGGAGTAAGTGTAAACGTTAACTCAGATAATCTTGTTACCGTTAAGGGTCCTCTTGGTGAACTTTCTGAGCAGGTTAATCCAGCTATAACTGTAAATGTGGACGATTCGAAAATCGAAGTGAGCCGCAGCAGCGACGTAAAGGAGCACCGTTCTATGCATGGTTTGTACCGTGCTTTAATCAATAACATGGTTGTAGGTGTTTCGCAAGGATTTACAACTGAACAAGAATTGGTTGGGGTTGGTTACCGCGCTTCGAATACTGGTCAGTTATTGGAACTATCTTTAGGATATTCGCACAATATTGTTTTCGAAATCCCTAAAGAGATAAATTTAGAGACAAAGACTGAGCGTGGTAAAAATCCACTTATCATAATGAAATCATCAGACAAGCAATTGCTTGGAATGGTAGCTTCTAAAATTCGTTCGATGCGTAAGCCTGAACCATACAAAGGAAAAGGTATAAAGTTCGTGAACGAAGTATTGCGTCGTAAAGCAGGTAAGTCTGCAGGTAAAAAATAATTTTCGTTCATCATCATGGCAATTACTAAAGAATTTCGTAGAACAAGGATTAAGAAGAGAATCCGTAAAGTCGTTACAGGCGATGCATCTGCTCCACGCTTGAGTGTATTTCGCAGTAACAGCGATATCTACGTACAAATAATTGATGATCTCAAGGGTCATACATTGGCTGCCGCATCTTCGTCAGAAGCCGGTATTAAAGATCAGAAAGTAAATAAGTCTGAGAAGGCTGCTCTTGTAGGAAAGGCAATCGCTCAGAAAGCTAAGGAAGTGGGTATCGATTCTGTTCGATTCGATCGGAACGGATACCTTTACCACGGCCGTGTTAAATCTCTCGCTGAAGGAGCCCGCGAAGGCGGATTAAAATTCTAAAAGACTATGTCAAACGCAAATATTAAAAGAGTTCGCTCAAGCGATATTGAACTAAAAGATAAACTGGTTGCAGTTAATCGTGTTACCAAGGTAACCAAGGGTGGTCGTACTTTTTCCTTTTCGGCAATCGTTGTTGTTGGTAATGAGAAAGGAATCGTTGGATACGGTTTGGGTAAAGCAAAAGAGGTTACCGATGCGATTAGCAAAGGTGTAGACGATGCAAAGAAAACATTGATTAAGGTTCCGGTAATCAACGGAACAGTTCCGCACGAGCAACACGGAAAATTCGGGGGCGCTCTTGTATTCCTTAAACCTGCTGCGCATGGAACCGGAGTAATCGCAGGTGGTGCGATGCGTGCGGTTTTGGAAAGTGTTGGCATTACTGACGTTTTGGCAAAGTCAAAAGGTTCATCTAATCCACACAATGTGGTTAAGGCAACGATTGATGCATTAACGCAAATGCGCGATCCTGCTACTATTGCACAGCAACGTGGAATTTCAATGGAACAAGTGTTTAACGGATAATAATTGGAAACCATGAGCAGAATTCGAATTCAGCAAATCAAAAGTGGCATCGACCGTCCGGAGAATCAAAAACGTACGTTACGTGCTCTAGGGATTACAAAAATGAACGTACCTGTAGAACATGAGGCTACCGCCCAGATTTTGGGAATGGTAGATAAGGTGAAGCATCTGGTAACTGTTACTGAAATCTGATTTTAACGATTTAGAGAATCAATTATGAATCTTAGCAATTTAAAACCTGCAAACGGAGCTACAAAAACTTCGAAGCGCATTGGACGAGGCCAGGGATCTGGTCGAGGTGGTACATCCACACGTGGCCATAAAGGTGCAAAATCACGTTCGGGCTATTCGTCAAAAGTAGGATTTGAAGGTGGCCAAATGCCATTGCAACGCCGACTTCCTAAGTTTGGCTTCAAAAATATCAATCGTGTTGAATACCGTGGTATCAATTTAGATACGCTTCAAACACTTGCTGATAAGATTAACGCTGCGTCGATTACGTTTGAAACGCTTCAGGCCAATGGTTTGGCCGGTAAAAACGACCTAATCAAAATACTCGGTCGTGGTGAACTCAATGCAAAACTTGATGTTACCGTTCATGCATTCACTGCAAGCGCAAAACAAGCCATAGAAGCAAAAGGAGGAACCGCTACAATTCTTGCCTGATGAAAAGACTTATAAATACCATAAAGAATATTTACGCCATCGAAGAACTTCGTTCTAAAATCGGAAACACGCTTTTGTTTCTGTTGGTTTATCGATTGGGTTCGTTTGTTGTTTTGCCGGGTGTTAATCCGGATTCGCTAGATGCGTTGAAGCAACAAACTTCAGAAGGTATTTTAGGTCTGTTGAATATGTTTTCTGGCGGAGCCTTTTCTAACGCTTCCATTTTTGCGTTAGGAATTATGCCTTATATATCGGCATCAATTGTTGTTCAGCTTTTAACCATTGCAATTCCATATTTCCAGAAAATGCAGAAAGAAGGGGAAAGCGGTCGTAAGAAGATGAATCAGATTACCCGTTACCTCACTGTATTAATTTGTGCCCTTCAAGCCCCAAGTTATTTGGCAAACTTGAACAATCAAATCGGTGCGCAGGCGATCACTGATAGTAGTTCTTTCTTTTGGGTTTCCTCCACGGTTATACTTGTGGCAGGTACGATGTTCATTATGTGGCTCGGTGAGCGCATAACTGATCGTGGTATTGGAAATGGTATTTCCCTCATCATCATGGTTGGAATCATCGCAGAACTTCCAGGAGCACTTATCGGTGAATTCGGTTCGCGTATTGCCCAGGCAGGTGGAGGAACTGTTATGTTCCTTATTGAATTAATCGGTTTATTGCTTGTTGTAATTCTTGCAATTCTTCTTGTTCAGGGTGTTCGTCGAATCCCTGTTCAGGTTGCCAAACGCATTCAAGGAAACACTCAGGTTGGCGGTGTTCGACAGTACATTCCACTGCGGGTTAATACCGCTGGAGTAATGCCAATTATCTTTGCACAGGCTATTATGTTTATTCCGATTACCATTGCAGGTTTCGCCAATCTTGATTCCTTACAAGGTTTCATGGCAACGTTTGCAAACGTAACCGGCTTTTGGTACAACTTTACCTTTGCTGTTCTGATTATCGTCTTTACATATTTCTACACGGCAATCGCAGTTAATCCAAAAAACATGGCCGAAGAGATGAAGCGTAGCGGAGGGTTTGTGCCTGGTGTTAAACCTGGTGAGGCAACTGCTGATTTCATCGACACAATTATGTCGCGCATTACACTACCGGGGGCTATTTTTCTAGCTTTCGTTGCGATTATGCCTTCATTGGCAATGTTGTTCGGCGTAACAAATAAATTTGCTCAGTTCTATGGAGGAACATCGCTACTTATTTTGGTAGGTGTTGTACTCGATACACTGCAGCAAATTGAAAGTCACTTATTGATGCGTCAATACGACGGGTTGATGAAGAGTGGTAAAATCAAAGGCAGAGCTACAACCTCAGCCGTAAGTATGCAGAATTAATCTGTTTTTTCGATGATCTATTACAAGACCATTGAAGAAATTGAAAGGATAAGAGAGAGTTCTTTACTTGTTGCTCGCACCCTGGCTGAAGTAGCTAAACGTATTGGCCCGGGTGTTACCAGTCTGGATTTAGACAAACTGGCGGAGGAGTTTATTCGTGATCATGGCGCTATTCCGGCGTTCAAAGGTTACAATGGATTTCCAGCCTCGCTTTGTGTATCTCCAAATAGTGAAGTTGTTCATGGTATTCCAAACAACAAGCCTTTCAAAGAGGGCGATATTGTTTCGGTTGATTGTGGTGTTTTGAAAAATGAATACTATGGAGACTCGGCCTATACTTTTCCAATAGGGGATGTATCTGATGCAGTTCGCAATTTACTTCGGGTTACAAAGGAAAGTTTGTACCAGGGAATAAATGCCGCGGTTGAAGGTAAACGCCTTCAGGATATCAGTTTTGAGATTCAAACATATTGTGAATCTCACGGATATTCAGTTGTGCGTGAGTTGGTCGGACACGGTATTGGGAGAAAGCTTCATGAAGCGCCTGAAGTTCCGAATTTCGGAAAGCGTGGTTCAGGGCCGAAACTTAAACAAGGACTGGTAATTGCGATTGAACCGATGATTAATATGGGTCGGAAGAATGTTCTTCATGGTAAGGATGGATGGACCATCACTACGCAAGATGGACTGCCTTCTGCTCACTTTGAACATACAATCGCGGTGGGGAAAGACAAAGCCGAAATCCTTTCAAGCTTCAGGTTTATTGAAGAAGCATTGAACGAACAGATAACAGTATAAAAAACATAAATGCCTAAACAGTCGTCAATAGAGCAAGACGGAACAATCATCGAAGCATTGTCGAACGCAATGTTTCGTGTTGAACTCGAAAACGAGCACGTCATTATTGCGCACATTTCAGGCAAAATGAGAATGAACTACATCAAGATTTTACCCGGCGATAGAGTGAAAGTCGAGATGTCGCCATACGACTTAACAAAGGGACGAATCACCTATCGCTACAAATAAATAACAACATGAAAGTAAAAGCTTCCATCAAAAAGAGAAGTGTGGAGTGCAAGATTGTACGCCGCAAGGGTCGTCTTTACGTGATCAACAAGAAGAACCCGAAATTCAAACAACGTCAAGGATAAGCCTTTAAAATACACAATACACTATGGCTCGTATATCTGGAATAGATCTTCCAAAAAACAAGCGCGGAGAAATCGGCCTTACCTATATCTTCGGTATAGGTCGCTCTACAGCTCAGCGAATTCTGAATGAAGCTGGAATCAGTTTCGATAAAAAAGTATCGGAATGGGATGATGCTGATTTAGGAAAAATTCGTGAAATCATTAACGATAACATCAAAGTAGAGGGATCACTCCGCTCTGAGGTTCAATTGAATATTAAACGACTGATGGACATTGGTTCGTATCGTGGAATTCGTCATCGTATTGGCTTACCAGTGCGTGGACAAACTACGAAGAACAATGCCCGGACCAGAAAGGGTAGAAAGAAAACAGTTGCCAACAAGAAGAAGGTAACTAAGTAATCTCTGCCTGATACACTAATCAACATTTCCAAGAAATGGCGAAAGCAACAAAAACAACCAAAAAACGTGTTGTTAAAGTGGAAGCTGTGGGTCATGCCCACATAAATGCTACTTTCAACAACATTATTGTATCACTTACCAACATAACCGGTCAGGTGATATCATGGTCTTCTGCAGGGAAGATGGGATTCCGCGGATCTAAAAAGAACACTCCTTATGCCGCCCAAATGGCCGCAGGTGATTGCTCTAAAGTAGCATACGATCTCGGACTTCGTAAAGTAAAAGTATTCGTTAAAGGTCCGGGAGGCGGGCGCGAATCAGCAATTCGTACAATTCACAATGCCGGAATTGAGGTTTCGGAAATTGTAGATGTAACTCCGGTGCCACACAATGGATGCCGTCCACCTAAACGTCGTCGCGTATAATCCTTTAAAGAACAGAAATCATGGCTAGATATACAGGTCCAAAAACCAAAATTGCACGTAAGTTCCGTGAGGCTATTTTCGGTCCGGATAAAGTACTTACAAAGAAAAATTACCCTCCGGGGCAGCATGGTCAATCAAAGAAACGTGCTAAAATGTCGGAGTATGCTGTTCAGCTTCTCGAAAAGCAAAAAGCGAAGTATACCTATGGTATTCTAGAAAAGCAATTTGCGAAAATTTTTGATCGTGCCTCACGTGCGAAGGGTATCACCGGTGAAAATCTATTAAAATTCATCGAAGCTCGTCTCGATAATGTGGTTTACCGCATGGGAATCGCCCCTTCACGTTCTGCTGCGCGTCAATTGGTTTCACATCGTCATATCACAGTAAATGGAAGTATTGTTAACATTCCTTCCTACACACTGAAAGCAGGAGATGTTATTGCTGTGCGCGAAAAATCAAAATCACTTGAAGTTATTTCAGGTGCAGTTGCTGGAAGTGCTGCTAGATTCCCGTGGCTAGAATTTAACGCAGGAAGTCTCTCAGGAACATTTTTGAATTATCCTGAACGCGAACAGATTCCGGAAAACATTCGCGAACAATTAATTGTCGAATTGTACTCTAAGTAATCCGGATTTTATCCACCTAATTTAAAACACAAACTATGGCAATATTGGCTTTCCAAAAACCCGAAAAAGTTGTGATGATTTCCTCTACCGATTTTTACGGTCAGTTCGAATTCAGACCGCTTGAGCCTGGGTATGGTATTACAGTTGGGAATGCACTTCGCCGCATTCTACTTTCTTCTCTGGAGGGTTTTGCAATAACCTCGGTAAAAATCGAAGGGGTTGAACACGAATTTTCAACCATTAAAGGTGTTGTTGAAGATGTTACCGAAATTATTTTAAACCTTAAACAAGTTCGTTTCAAGCGCCAAATTGACTCAAGCGAACACGAAAAAGTTGTTGTTACTGTTAGCGGTCAAGATCAGTTTACAGCCGGTGACATTGGAAAATTTACTTCGGCATTTCAGGTTTTAAATCACGACTTCGTGATTTGCAATATGGATCCTTCTGTTACTCTTAAGATAGAGCTTACAATCGATAAAGGACGTGGTTATGTTCCTGCAGAGGAAAATAAGTCTGCTAATCCTCAAATGGGTTTAATTGCAATTGATTCAATTCACACGCCCATTCGAAATGTAAAGTATTCGGTTGAAAATTATCGTGTAGAGCAAAAAACCGACTACGAAAAATTATTGATCGACATTACAGGGGATGGTTCTATTGCTCCGAAGGAAGCTTTGAAAGAAGCAGCTAAAATTTTGATTCAACATTTTAGTTTGTTCAGCGACGAAAAAATGACCATCGATCCGGATGAAACTAAGCAGGAAGAAACGATTAGCGAGGGAGATTTGCATATGCGTCAGTTACTAAAGACGCGCTTAGTGGATATGGATCTTTCGGTTCGTGCTCTAAATTGCCTCAAGGCAGCCGACGTTGAAACATTAGCAGACTTGGTTTCATTCAATAAAAATGATTTGTTGAAATTTCGCAACTTTGGTAAAAAATCGCTTACCGAGCTCGAAGAATTGGTTCAAAGTAAGCAGCTAACATTCGGGATGAATCTCGCAAAGTACAAACTTGATAAAGAATAATTGACCAGTCGGGAGACTGAATAAAAATAACCGATCATGAGACACGGAAAAAAAGTAAATCACCTGGGCAGAACCGCGCCACACCGTAAGGCACTTATGGCGAACATGGCTTGCTCACTGATTCTACACAAACGAATCAATACAACTCTGGCTAAGGCCAAAGCTTTGCGTACTTACGTAGAGCCATTGATTACAAAATCAAAAGACGATACCACCCATAGCCGTCGTACGGTATTTTCATACCTGAAAGATAAGAATGCTGTAAGTGAACTCTTCCGCGAGGTGTCGACTAAGATAGCCGACAGACCAGGAGGATACTGCCGAATAATCAAACTGCCGAATCGTTTGGGCGACAATGCATCCATGGCGATGATTGAGCTTGTTGATTTCAACGAGTACATGACCAAAGAAGTTAAAGCAGGAATTGCGGAGAAGAAAACCCGTCGCGGACGTGGTGGGGCCAAAAAGGCTACTTCCGAATCAGCTACTCCAGTTGCTGATGATGCAGATTCAGCAACGGATACTACGGCCTCCTCAACAGGTGAATCATCTGAATCATCTGCTGAATAACAAAGCAAATAAATCTGAATTAAGAAAAAGGATAGGACAATGTTCTATCCTTTTTTTTTGGATATTCGCACAGTAATCGAGATGCGTTATTCTGAATCAAAATCTGCCATTCTTCTTTTAGAAGATGGAACAGTGTTTAAAGGCAAATCAGCCGGAGTAGAAGGTACAGCTACCGGAGAACTTTGTTTCAATACCGGCATGACCGGGTACCAGGAAATCTTTACCGACCCTTCGTATTTCGGACAGATTGTCGTTACTACACATGTCCATATCGGAAATTACGGTATGCTAAATGATGATTCCGAATCGAATGGAATTAAAATTTCGGGGCTGGTGTGTCGCGATTTTTCGTCGGTATTTTCACGAAATAAAGCAGATTCTTCCCTCGCAGAATATTTCAATAAGAACAATGTCCCAGCTATTTGTGAAATCGACACGCGAAAGTTGGTTAAACATATCCGAAATCGCGGAGCGATGAATGCGGTTATTTCTACCGAAACCGAAGATATCGAAGTGTTAAAAAACGTTCTCCGCAATACACCATCGATGCAAGGACTCGAATTGTCATCTTCAGTGTCAACACAAATTGCGTATGAAGAGGGAGATCCAAATGCAACGTACCGTGTTGCACTTTTGGATTTAGGCTTGAAGCAAAATATTGTTCGTTGCCTCACCGAACGCGGTTGTTTCGTGAAAGTTTTTCCCGCCAAAACTTCGTTTGATGAAATGAAAGCATTTAACCCGGATGGATTTATGATTTCAAATGGCCCTGGTGATCCTTCGGTAGTTACGTATGCCATTGAAACCGTAAAAGCTGTATTGGAAAATAAGCTGCCTTTATTTGGCATTTGTCTTGGGCATCAGATCTTAGCCGAAGCACGTGGAATTCGGACCTACAAAATGCACAATGGGCATCGTGGAATTAATCATCCCATTCAAAACATCAAAACCGGTAAAGGAGAGATAACTTCACAAAATCATGGATTTGCAGTTCGAAAAGAAGATGTAGAAGCTCACCCTGAATTTGAAATAACACACATTCACCTCAACGATCAGACGATAGCAGGGATTAAGCATAAGACACGCCCCGCATTTTCGGTACAATACCATCCCGAATCTGCGCCAGGCCCTCATGATTCTCGGTATTTGTTTGATGATTTTATTTCCTTAATGGCAGAATTTAAATCAAAAAATTAACACAATGAGCGCAATAGCACATATTCACGCACGCCAGGTTCTTGATTCTCGTGGAAATCCAACAGTAGAGGTTGATGTATTCACTGAAGGTGGGTCGTTGGGAAGGGCAGCTGTTCCATCTGGGGCATCAACAGGAACACATGAGGCCGTGGAACTTCGTGACGGCGACAAGAAACGCTACCTGGGTAAAGGTGTTGAAAATGCAGTAAACAATGTAAATAATACTATTCTCGAAGAACTTCGCGGAATGGAGGTTACGGATCAGCGCGGTATCGATATCGCGATGATTGAACTTGATGGATCTTCCAACAAAGCCAATTTAGGGGCTAATGCAATTTTAGGAGTATCGCTGGCAGTTGCAAAAGCCGCCGCTGCGGAAACCAGTCAGCCATTGTTTCGTTACATCGGAGGGGTTAACGCAGCATTGTTGCCGGTTCCGATGATGAATATTTTGAACGGAGGATCTCATGCAGATAACAGCATCGACTTCCAGGAATTTATGATAATGCCTGCGAATGCGCGATCGTTTGCCGAATCGCTGCGCATGGGAACAGAAGTTTTCCATCATTTGAAGGAAGTTTTAAAAAAGAAGGGGATGTCGACCAATGTTGGCGATGAAGGTGGCTTTGCACCAAATTTAAAATCCAATGTGGATGCAATTGAAACGGTTTTGCAGGCCATCGAAAAGGCGGGCTATAAACCGGGAGAAGATATTTGGATTGCCATGGATGCCGCAGCTTCAGAATTTTACGATGCAGAGAAGGGAGTTTATCACTTTAAAAAATCGACAGGAGATAAGCTAACATCCTCTGAAATGGTTGATTACTGGGCCGATTGGAGTATGAAATATCCAATACTTTCTATTGAAGATGGCTTAGCCGAGGACGATTGGGATGGTTGGAAAAATCTCACAGATAAAATCGGAAGCAAGGTTCAACTGGTGGGAGATGATTTGTTTGTTACCAATGTAGAACGTCTTGGGAAGGGTATAGAAAGTCAAACCGCCAATTCAATTCTCGTTAAAGTAAACCAGATTGGCACTCTTACTGAAACGATCAATGCGGTACAATTGGCAATGAACAATAAGTATACTGCTGTAATGAGTCACCGATCTGGTGAAACGGAAGATACCACTATAGCCGATCTGGCGGTAGCATTGCGTTGTGGTCAAATTAAAACTGGTTCGGCATCGCGGTCAGATAGGATTGCGAAGTACAATCAGTTGTTGAGGATTGAGGAGATGTTGGGTGGAGCGGGAAGGTTTGCGGGAATGGATGTAATTAAATTAAATCCAATGCTATGAATATACTCAGAAAATTAAACAGCGGTCATGTATTTATAGCTCTTCTAGCATTTCTTTTTTTAATTGTATCAATTTTTAGCTATTCAAATTACCCAAGTTCTGATGATTTTAGTTTAAAGTTAGTTTTTGATGAACTCGGATTTTGGGGGTTTCAAAAGCATTATTATAACAATTGGACTGGACGTTTTTTTGGAGTTTTTTTAACGTCAATAACGAATCCAATATTTTATAAGAGTTTTTTTTTCTATAAACTAGTGCCAATTATTACGTTTATTGTTCATTATTTGTCATTGATTATTTTATTTAAAAATGTTTTGAGTATTGAATCTTTGCGGAATTTGGTTACACTAGCATCGATTGTATTTATTGTAGTATTTGCTTCATTGTCTTCTATTGTTGATGCATTTTATTGGTATCCAGCCGCTTGGTATACATCTTC
>CANMGM010000002.1 GCA_947497195.1 Bacteroidota bacterium | reverse complement strand
CGGTTCGACCGCTACCCTTTTCGATGTGTATGTTGAAAAGAACACCGGATACGAAGCTTTCTTTACTGCATCGCCAACAGCTACTGTTAATTTTAATGGTAGCACTTTTACCATTTTACCTGTTCGCGGAACCATGCGTTTGGGGCCTAACTTAACCATTCCACGTATGGGTAGTGTTGGCAATTACGATTTGGGCAGCACCACCGTTCTACCAACGCTTTGGATTGATGGAGCCAATGTTACCGATGGCGGTGTTGGTGGAGCTATTGTACCTTACGGAACCTTAAAAATTACCGCTGGCTCGCTAACCTGCACCAACGGACAACGCTCGGTAGTGTTGCGCGAATCGGGCACATTTGAGATAGCAGGTGGAACGGTAAATATGGGTTTATTCCGCACATCGAACCAATTATCTATAGGTGTTCACCGCGGTTCTTTTATCATGAGCGGTGGCACGTTTAATCTTGATGGAAATAGTTCTCTTTCAAATGAATGGGCAGTGTTCTCTTTGGTTTATGCTGAAAATGGCTTTACCATGAGTGGAGGTACCATCAATGTAACACGGATTGGTTCAAACGGCGGTGGCATTGCCATCGGCTCAAATGCACAGAACTTCAATGTTTCAGGCGGAACCTTCAACTTGAATCTTTCGGGTAACTTCAATGCCGATATCGCCTGTCGTGCGCCATTATTTAACCTTAATATCAATCGTCCAGTAGCCGGTGGAACTGGTCAGGCGCGTTTGGCCACTATTCCGTTCAACGATGGATCTGCAAATTCGCTTCCGGCGCAGCCACTCACAATTCTTAACGACTTAGTATTTACAGGGCCCAATGCCCTTACCTTTAATGCTCAAGGAAACAACATCAACGTTGCCGGAAATTTTGCGGTTAATGCTAACACCACCTTAATTTCAGGCAACAACACCCTTGCTTTTAACGGAAACACGCCACAAACCTTTACAGTTAACGGAGTAATACCTGCTCCGGGCTTAGGTAGCTTAACTGTAAACAAAGGCTCTTCGAGCACACTTACCGTAGCAGGCAGTGTAGCATCTATTGCTGCAGCGGGCGGATTAAACATCTTAAATGGTGTTCTGAACGATGGAGGTAAAACACTTTCGTTTGTGGGCAATATTGTGAACGATGCGCAACATATCGGAAGCGGTAAAATAAGCCTCAACGGAACGGCCGCACAAACCATTGACGGAAATGGGCTGGGTGAATTCCAAAACCTTGAAATAGCCAGCACATCAGGTGCTGTAGGTTCGGTAGGCGTTACGGCTTTAAATACCGTTCGCGTAAACGGAAACCTAAATCTGGCAACAGATCGTTTATTCAACATTGGCATTTACCGACTCATATTACCTGTAGCGGCAACCATTACCGGAACATTCGGCAATAACCGTTACATCCAAACAGCAGGATTCCAGTCGGATGGAGGTATCGTAAAAACCTATAACAGCACTACAGCATTTGTATTCCCATTCGGAACGGCTACCAACAACTATACACCTGCTACCATTCAGTTTTCGGCAGCACCGGCAAGCTGGGGCAGTTTGAATGTGCGTCCGGTGAAAAACCGTCAGCTTTACGTTACTGATCCCGACTGCTTTGTGTATTACTGGAAAGTGCGTGGAACAGGCTTTAGCGGAATTCCTGCAAACAGCATCAACCACACGTTTAATTATGGCAATTCGGCCGATAACACAAGCTATATTCCTGCTTATTACAATTACCAGAATATTGCCTTTACTACAATTAACGATGTGAATCAGGTAAACGAAACCAATAACACCATTTTATTTAACGGTGTGAGCTATTTCGATGGCGATTTTACGGCCGGTGCTCCTGCAGCATTTGGTATTGTGGTTCCGTATTACAGTCGTGCCAACGGTAACTGGAACAGCTCATCTACTTGGTCGAATACGACGTACGGAGGACCGGCATCTGCAACAATTCCTACATCGAGCACACCCGTATTTATTGGCGATGGCAGCAATTACTTCCACACCGTTACGGTAACAACAAACAATACTTTATCGGGCTCGTTGATTGTGGATGCAGGTTCAACATTAAATCTAGGTACAACCACTGGCCATAACTTTGGTGCACTTCCGTTTGCAACGGCAGGCGGTGCGGGTAAAATCCAAATCTCGGCCAGCGGCTCAACGGCCGAATTCCCGGGCGGCGACTTCGGTATCTTCTTTACAGCCGAGGGCGGAACAGCTCAGTACAGCTCAACTTCATCAGACTTTACCTTGCCTACTGTTACGGCGGCACCTACCAATATGAACATTCCAAGCTACCGTAACTTGATTCTGACACCGGGAGCTGGAAGAAGCATTTCGATGCCTAATGCGAACCTCGATTTGTTTGAGAATTTAACGGTGAGCGGCGCAGTAGGCGGTATTGCTAAATTAAATGGTGCTGCGGCACGCACATTAAGCATTGCTGGGAACCTTGAAGTTTCGCAAGGCACATTGCAGTTTCCTGCCGGTTCGAATCAATTAGTAGAAATTGCAGGTAACTGCACGGTTGGCGCAGCGGGTACATTTGACACCGAAAACGCCGGAACAGCGCAGCATACGATCAACCTTACCGGTAATTTGGTAAACAATGGTGCTATTGCATTCAATCAGGCTACGAAAGCCAACATTAACTTTATTGGCAACCTCAACCGCAGCATTTCGGGCACAAATGGATTGGCTACAACATCACTCAATCAGCTTACGCTAAACAAAGGAGTTGGGAATAGTGTGGTACTTGATGTAACGGTTGCCGGAACTTTTGCTGCGCCTACCAACAACTGGTTGAACCTTGTAAACGGAACCTTCCGCTTATCGAAAGCGGCAACAATAACCCTCACAGACCAGCCTGGAGTAAATTTCATTATTCCTTCAACTTCTGCATTGGTTGTAAATCATCCTTCGGCGATAGTAAACGTGGCCATGGCCAATTCGAATACTTCTGATCTTGTAGTGGCTGGCGAGTTGCGCATACTGGATGGAACAGTGAACGTTGGTAATAGTGTAAACAATACACACAACGATTTGGAATATTCTTCAACGGGAATTCCGGTACTTTACCTCGAAGGCAATGCAATGCTTAACGTGAACGGACAAATTCGCCGCAGCGTGCTTAACCTACTTGGGTCGCTAAACTACACGCAAAAAGGCACTTCAACCGTTTTGGTTCGCGGCAAAAATCCAGGCGCGTTAAATACGAATCACCAGCGTGCGAAGTTTGAGATTCTAAACGAAGGTTCAAGCTTCACAATGGAAGACAATTCGGCAATCATCGTTGACCGCAGTGGATTGGCGAGTTTAACCTTTGGTGATATTTACATAGAGCCCGCAGCAACAAGCATCGGCGGCGGCGACATCATCATCGGAACGGCATTTACGCCAAGCACAGAAAGTGTGTTCTTAATGAATGCCTCTCCTGTATTGAATAATCTGATCATTGATGGCTCGGTTAGTCCGAAGACACTTCGCATGTTCACCAACCCATTAACCATTGGAAATAACCTCAGCATACTCGGTAGTTCAATTTTCGATGCTAACAGCCTTGATGTAACCATTGGTGGCACATTAACCAACCAAAACCCAATTACTACCGTTGGATTGAATGTGGGCGGCTTTCGTGTAATTTCGGCTAACCAGATTACTACATTCAACGGAGTAAACCCAAGCCAGTCAATTATCGGTGTAGGCAGCAACGTTACCAATTTCGCCAATCTTGTAATTAACAATAATCAGCCCTCGGGGCTCTTGAATACAAACTCGGCTATTCAGGTAAACACTGATTTGTATGTTTTAAATGGCGATTTGAATCTTAACGGTAGCATAGCTACGGTTATCCGAAATGTAACGAACAATACTGCGATCAATACTTCGGGTGCGGGTAATTTAATTATGGCAGGAAGTACTGCACAGGATATTTTTAGCAGCAGTACCGGAGTTTTTGGTTCTTTGCGCATCAACAACTTAGCAGGTGTTGAATTGCGTGCGCCAATAAGTGTAATGGGAACACTGAATTTGCAAGCCGGCTTGTTTTACATCAACAACCACCAATTAACGCTTGGTCAGGCAGCTACCGTAACCGGTACCTTCTCGCAAAATACCATGATTAGAACCAATGGCGTATTGAGCGATGGCGGTATTCGTAAACTTGTTCCTGCAACAGCTCAAGATTTCACCTTCCCAATTGGGGTAACGCTGAAGTACACGCCGGCACGTATTAACATTACAGCCAACAACAGTGCTGGATCGGTAATCTTGAAAACCGTTAATAGCAAACATCCGGCTACGACCGATCCTACCGATAAAGAACTAGGATATTACTGGAACGTAGAATCGAGCGGCTTTGGTGCCGGAACTACGGTTAACCATACCTACACGTACATTCAAGCCGATGCCTTAAATGGTCTCGAAACCGCATACCGTGGAGGTCGTTTCTTCAATAACACCTGGGCGCCACAATTCGGAATTGCCGGTGCCGTAAACTCATCATTAAATACCATCAATTTGACCGGAGTAAATTACTTCGACGGCGATTTCACCGCAGGTGAGCAAACCGAGTTCGACCAATTACTGGTTTACTACAGCCGTGTTAATTCGGGCAACTTCGAAGATCCAACAAGCTGGTCGACCGACCCTTTGTTGCAGCACAATGGAGCTGCAGCTGTTTCGGCACCCAACTCAAACACCTTTGTAGTAAAAGTAGGCCACACGATGAATGTAATGAGCAACAACAAAACGGCTCCCATTGCAGAAATCAACGGAACCTTGAATCTCTTCAACAGCATTGGTCACAATTTCAGCGTGGTTAACGGAACGGGAACCATCATGCTGAGTCCTACCGCTACCAATACCTATATTTTCCCGGGCGGTAACTTCTCGGCCTTTGTAGCACCGGGTGGAGGAACATTTGAATACACATCAACCTCAACAGCTACCCTACCTGCTCAATCAACCTATAACAATCTGTCGATTACCGGAACCGGAACCAAGAATATGCCGAATACCGATTTGTTGATTAACGGAAACTTAAGCATTTCGCAGGGTAGCTTAAACAATGGAACTAACCGAAACATCAATCTAAAAGGTAATTTCAATAACAATCAGGGAATTGCCGGCTTTACCGCCGGTACGGGTACCTTTAGCTTAACCGGTGCAGCACAAAGTATTAACGGAGCTACGCAGTTTACGCGCTTAACCGTAAATGGTGCAGGTATTAAAACTTTGAACACCTCAATTAACGTTAGCACTGTATTAACGCTTAGTGCGGGTGTAATTACCACCGGATTAAACCAAATAAATCTCGCCAACGCTGCCACTGTGAGCGGCGGTTCGGCGGTATCGCACATCAATGGTAACCTGCAAAAAGGTATCGCTTCTGCTAGCTCACTAAAACAATTCGAAATTGGTGATGGCAGCGTTTACACGCCAGTAAGCATTAACTTTACCGGAATTACCAACGGTGCAGGAAATCTTATCGTTTCTACAACAAACGGTGAGCACCCCAACGTGTTAACCTCAACCCTCGATCCGAACAAATCGGTGAACCGCTACTACAGCATTATCAACACAGGCGTAACCGGATTTACAGCTGCAGCGGCAACCTTTACCTTCGATGCAAGCGATGTTGATGGCGGCAGCAATACCGCTAACTTCTCAGTAGGTCGCTATGCCGGAAGCTGGACATTACCAACTGTTGGCACACGCACCGCAACTTCAATCCAGGTAACAGGCCTAACTACTTTTGGCGCTTTCCAGATTGCCGAGGAATATGTAGGTGGATTAACCTGGAACGGAACAGTGAGCTCAGACTGGAACAATGCAGCCAACTGGACACCGAACTTCGTTCCGGGCTTGTCTGACGATGTAACCATCAATCCGGGCACCTTTCAGCCAACATTCTTAAGTGCAGGAAATGGTTCTTGCCGCGATATTACCTTCACAGCCGGAACCAGCCTAACCGTGCCAACCGGATTTACATTAACCGTAGCAGGTAACTGGAACGGCGCTAATACCAGCATTGGCGGTCAGGGAACCGTACGCTTTACCTCATCTGCTGCTGTGCATACTGGCACAACTACTTTTAGCGGAATTCTTTCTGTTGCAACAGGCGCTAATCTAAACACCGGAGACGGAATCGTCCTTAAAAACAATGCATCCTTAATGCACGGTGCAGGAACCACAGGCGCCGGCGGAAATGTATCGGGTCGAATTATCGTGCAGCGTGCCGGACAATCGTCCACAACAAGTTACAATTTCTGGTCATCGCCTATCAGTAATGGTAATGTTAGTGCGCTGGGCGGTAACCGCTATTTCTACAATCCAAATGGTGCAACTGCAAACGATGTTGAAGGCTTGCGTCAGGGTTGGAGCTTAGCAACAGGAGCCATGACAAACGGTCGCGGTTATATCGCAACCGGAACCGGTACAGCTAACTTCAACGGCTTTGCCAACAACGGAAATTTGTCGTTTGGCCCAACAACACTGGGAACACATACATCGTTCAATCTGATTGGTAATCCATATCCAAGTGCGATTTCGGCCTCTGCCTTTGTGGCAGCAAATCCAAATATAACAGGTTTGGCACTTTACTTCTGGGACGATGATGGATCATCAGGAAGCACTTATGCAGCTCAAGATTATGCTGTATGGAACAACCTCGGTATCGTTTCGGGGCCCAACAGCGGAACCTCGTTTACGGGTAATATCGCATCATGCCAGGCGTTCTTTATTGAGTCAACTGCTAGCAGCTTAATTCAGTTCAACAACGGAATGCGCACAACGCAAAACAATGCATTCTTTGTTGACGAAGCTGTGCAGCGTTTGTGGATTAGCGTTACTACCGAGACCAACGATTACAACGAAACGCTCATTGCCTTCCGCAGCGATGCTACTGATGGTATGGATGTGCAATACGATGCCAAGAAATTCCGTGGAAACGAACACATTGCACTTTACAGCAAAGCAGCAGGAAACGATTTGGCCATTCAGGCAATTCCCGAACTCAACACCGATCGTATTGTTGAACTTGGCCTCGAAGCTGATGTTGCAGGCCCACAAACCCTGCGCTTAAAGCACGTTGATAACCTGCCCGAGCATGCACAAATTGTTCTCGAAGATACCCGTTTGGGCGTGTTCCAGAACTTGCAAAACAATCCGGTGTACCACTTTAACTATGCTGGTGCCGAAGATGTAGCGCGTTTCCGTTTACACTTTATGCCAGGCGTATTCATGAGTACTTCGTCTGAAAGCTGCGCGCAAAACGACGGATCTATTCAGTTGAGCAGCGCATCGGCAACACCTTGGAACTACACCGTGCGCAATGCAAACGGAGCTGTGGTTGCAAACGGCAACGATTTCATCGGGACCACAGCAGTTAACAATTTGCCAGGTGGCAACTACGATGTTGAATTAAGCAATTCTTTCGGAAGCATCATCCAGCAAACATTGCAGGTAGCTGCTGGTCAGGCGGTAAACGCTACATTAAATGCATCAGAAACCGACGTTATCGCATCGCAATCGGCAATAGCCTTTACTGCCATAGCAAACGGAGCCACCGATTACACTTGGAATTTTGGCGATGGAAGCAGCGTAAGCGGCATCACCAATCCGCTGCACTTGTACACCCAGCCGGGCGTTTACACCGTAACATTAATCGCATCCAACAGCATTTGCATGGCCATTCAAACCATCGAAATTCGGGTGAGTGCATCCACAACAAGCATTGCCAATCAGCAAGCCGAGGTGTTCAGCATCTTCCCGAATCCGGCTGAAGATTTTGCGATGGTACAGCTAAACCTTCCTGAGGCAGAAAAGAGCCTGCGTATGGATGTATTGGATATGAGTGGCCGACTTGTGATGTCGCGCTCGTTCACGCAAGTGGCAAAAGAAACTCAACTCGAGATCGATCTTTCGGGCATCAATGCCGGAGTGTATCAACTGCTCGTTCGTGGCGAGAAATTTAGCACGGCGAGTCGATTCACAAAAGCCGATTAAGTAAAACTAAAATGGTAATGATAAGCCGGTGGATGTATGTTCACCGGCTTTTTTATTATTTGGCCGGCCGCCGTATGGATTATTAAGTTTAGAACAAGCGTTGTGCACGGCGCCGCGCTTTTCGCTTTTAGTGCCCCGCTTCGCTTGGGGCAGCTATCCGCTGCAATCGCTGCCGGAGCGCTCATCACATAATTTCATAATTCGAGCCTGCTGAAAAAGACAGAAATGCCATAAATGTAAAACGATAAAGCGAAGGTGGCCTGACATATCCTCCGAAAGACTCTAAGTTTATGATATTAAAACGATTGAGTGTTTTTCAGTAGCCCATATTTCGCTACATATAAATTTAATATGTAGTTATAGCCATTTATAAATTTATTATTTGCTATATAAGTTTATATATATCATTTAATGTATTTGTTAATCTTATATTTGGCTATATATATATGTTTTTTATATTTGTAGCCAATATGGAGTTTGTAGGTCGTATTTACGAGACTAAACGCCTCAACGAAATTTTCAACCGCAACCGCTCTGAATTCTTGGTGGTGTATGGGCGCAGGCGCATTGGCAAAACGTTCTTGTTACGCCATACCTTTAGCAAACGCATGTCTTTTCACCATACGGCTTTGGCAAATTCCGGTCTGAATGCTCAACTACTTAACTTCAACACCAGCCTTCACCGAAGTTTTGGATCACTCCTGCCCCATTCTCCTCCTCAAAATTGGATTGAGGCATTCCAACGCCTGCAGAAAGGCCTTGAGCAACTGCCCGCTGGAAAAAAGCTTGTATTTATCGACGAACTACCATGGCTCGACAGCCCACGATCGGGATTCCTGCCTGCTTTTGAGCATTTTTGGAATAGCTGGGCGGCCGCTCGTGCCGACATTATGTTGGTAGTATGTGGCTCTGCCGCCTCGTGGATGATTGGTAAGATCCTAAAAAATCGTGGCGGTTTACACAATCGAGTTACCGAACGCATGCACCTGAAACCTTTCACACTGGCCGAGTGCAAGATGTTAACCAAAGAACTCGGCATCGAATGGAATCTTCACCAACTCATGGAGGTGTATATGATTTTGGGGGGTGTTCCATATTACTGGAGTCTATTACCCAGAGGCAAAAGCGCTGCCCAAGCAATCGATACGTTACTCTTTGGAGATAATGCATTGCTCGGGCACGAATTAACCAATCTGTACGCATCGCTCTTTAAGAAATATCGCACCCATGTGGCCATAATCCGGGCGCTGGCAAGTCGAAAAATTGGATTAACACGAGATGCGCTTATTCGTCAAAGCAAAATGCCTAATGGCGGCGGTACAACACGCGTGCTGGAAGAATTGGAACAAAGCGATTTCATTCGTAAATACACTCCAATTGGCCGAAAATCGAGAGAGTCGCTTTATCAGCTATGTGATTTCTTTAGCCTATTTCATTTTAATTTCATAGAAAACAAACAACAACGCCAGGCGAATACATGGCTAAGTCAACTAGATCACCCGCAACACCGAGCTTGGTCGGGATACGCGTTCGAATTGCTTTGCCTTCAACATACAGAGCACATCAAAAAAGCACTAGGAATTTCGGGCGTCGACATTCGGGTTGCCAGTTGGCGGTCTGCCGGACAAAAACCACTGCAGGTCGATTTATTGTTTGAGCGCCGCGATAAAATCATCAATCTCTTCGAAATAAAATTCAGCAGTGCACCCTTTGTTCTCGATAAAAAATATGCTGCCGAGCTAGCCGAAAAGCTCGAAACCTTTCGCCGCGAAACCAAAACCCGATCGGCGGTACACCTCAGTATGATTAGTCCGTATGGATTGAAGTCGAATACTTGGAGTGGAATGGTTCAGGTGAATTTGGAAGGAGAGGATTTTTTATAAGGCCATACTTTTTTGATCAAACACTATCGTTTATTCATTTCCCATCTCATGCCCAACTGAAAAACACTCAGTATGCTTCAACCATCCACCCGAAAACCCAATGCGCTAATTCATGCGGCTAGTCCATATTTATTACAACACGCCTACAATCCCGTTGATTGGCTTCCATGGAGCACTGATGCTTTGCAAAAAGCACAAAGTGAAAACAAACTCATTCTGGTTAGCATTGGCTATTCGGCCTGCCACTGGTGCCATGTGATGGAACGCGAGTGTTTCGAAGACATCCCTACAGCAGAAATCATGAATGCACATTTTATTTGCATAAAAGTAGATCGGGAAGAGCGACCGGATATCGATCAACTTTATATGAGCGCAGTTCATTTAATGGGACAAAGAGGCGGCTGGCCTTTGAACTGCATTGCATTGCCCGATGGCCGTCCGGTATATGGCGGAACCTATTTCCCTAAAAACAAGTGGCAGCAAATTCTATTGGAGATTGCCAGGATTTATAAAGAAAATAAAGGGGAGCTTCTGGATTATGCCGAACGATTGGCAAATGGAATTCGGCAGACCGAATTGTTTAAAATAAGTAACGACTCTAACGAAATTACACCAAAAGATCTTGAGGATTCAATCGCAGCATGGAAAAACGAATTTGACACTGAATATGGCGGGCCTAACCGTGCTCCAAAATTTCCATTGCCGTCGAATTATGTTTGCCTGCTTCGATATGGATTCCTCGCGAACGATGCATCGGTGAAAAATCATGTACAACTGAGCCTCGATAAAATGGCATCAGGTGGCATTTACGATCAAATTGCTGGTGGCTTTTCGCGCTATTCGACCGATATCTGGTGGAAAGTGCCACATTTTGAAAAAATGCTATACGACAATGCTCAATTAATTTCGCTTTACGCAGAGGCTTCGGTAGCATTTGGCAATGAGCGTTATGCCGAAGTGTGTAAACAAACCATAAACTGGTTACAAAACGAACTTCATAACGGACAGGGTGGATATTATTCAGCGCTTGATGCTGACAGCGAAGGAATAGAAGGTAAATTTTATCTCTGGACCGAAGACGAACTGCAGCAGCTGCTCAACGAAGATGAATTGTTCCAATTTAGAAAATGGTATTGTCTTGACGCTGAAAGCTTCTGGGAGGAAGGCGGAGCTCATATTCTGATATCGAAGGAGACTTCCGCCACAAGCGTTGAAATGAAAAATATTCAAACGAAGTTATTGAAGGCTCGCAATCACAGAGAGCGCCCCGGCACCGACGATAAAATAATATTATCGTGGAACGCAATGACAGCAAGTGCTTTAGCGGATGCATCGCGGTTTTTGAATGAAAAAGAATACCTCGACCTTGCTCGAAAGACGGTTGAATTTATAGAAATGAATATGATGGAGCCGGGCTACAATTTGAAGCGCATCTGGAAAAACGGGAAAGCATCCATTGAAGGATTTCTAGAAGATTATGTTTGGCTCACCAGGGCGTACATTTCGCTATTTCTCGCCGATTTTGAAAAGGCCGATTTTGAAAAGGCCATTCGACTGCATACAGTAACATGTTCACTATTTCCCGAAGCAGGAGAAGGTTTGTTGTATTTCACCCGGGAGAGCGAGGAAGTTATGGTTGTACGACAACTCGAAACCGCCGATAACGTTATTCCCGCGTCAAATTCTATATTGGCAGAGAATGCACTATTGTTAGCCAAATTAAGTGGTAATGTATCGTTGATGAATGCGGCTTCGCGCATGTTGAAAGCTGTTCGTCGGGATGTTATTGGTTACGGACAAGGAGCATCACAATGGATTATGCTTGCAATGGGTATGCTCTATAATCCAAAAGAACTTGTTGTGGTTGGAAAGGGGGCCCATGATTTTGCAAAAAAACAGTTCCGTAATTATCGGCCAAATATTTCGTTGATTTGTTCTGAGAACAGTCAAGATTGGGGACTTTTTTCGGGTCGTATAGCCGGCTCCACGCCCACATTTTACCTATGCGAAAAGGGCAGCTGTAATTTGCCCGTTAACAGCGAAGAAGATTTGAACAAACAATTGGAGGCTTTATAAGTAGAACAGACCGAAAAAATCATTCTCCGGCACTGCATTAATTTGGAGTTTGCAGAAACCCCGTTCTATCTCCGTGCGAATTACTATTTATCGGCTTTCAACAATTTGAAACTGTATGAAGTATTATCAGAGCCACTTAAGCGACCGAAATAAATCCCGGAGCCTTTTCCGGCTAGATTTAAGTGATAATTTGAACCATTAAGTGTTTCACTCAATACGAGTCGGCCTTTAACATCATACACAGCAATGTTCTGAAACAAATTATTACAATCATTCGAGGTCCAGTCGATTTCGAAACTGTTTGCATTCAACGCTTTAATCAAAACACTAGGTTTACAAACTTTGGAGGCCGATTGCGACAATAATAGGTTTAAATCGGTTGCCCAAATTCCTCTTCCAAAAGTGGAAACGTATATTTTATTGGCTGCTTCATTTATCTCGATATCCGAAACAATAGCATTGGGTAATCCGATACTTTCATCGTTCCACGAACTTTCTCCGTTTCGCAATACAAATACACCTGCATCGGTGGCTGCCAGCAAGTCGTTTGAAGCCGGGAGATATTTCAGCATATTAACCGGAACATCGGGCAAGTTAAATGAACTGTTGATCCAGGTAAGGCCTCCATCGGCACTTGTATAAACCTTCTGCCCTTCAGAAAATGCAGCAATCGAGAGTGCCACGTTATTTGAATTCAAAGGACTAACAGCTACAGATGAGAAGAAAAGTGAATCGGGAAGGTTGGCGGTTTGTTCATTCCAACTTTGTCCGCCATCATCGGAGCGAAAAACTGCCGAAGGAATGTTTTCCAGATAATTCAACCGCTTACAAGCATACACAATATCGCAATTCGAAGGTGCTACCGTTAATGCATTTATTGGCGTTAATTCACCATCGATATACCCCGGCAATTCCCACGATTGCCCCTCATCAAAACTTCGAACTGCATTTTCAAAACCAGCGTAAACGGTAAATGGCTCAACCATACAACCCTCAATTGGAGCGGTCCAGTCGGCAAGTTCATTGTTAACATTGGCCTGAATACCTTGCACGTTAAACAATCCACCATCGTTTGTCCAATAGAAATAACCAAACTGGCTCGAACCTAAAACTGTACCGGGATTGAACGTACTCATATAATTATCCATACCATCGCCACCAAACACAGTATACCAACTAAATCCATCAAAATAAGACGAAGCATTATCCTGCGCGCCGGCAATTAAAGCCGGGTACGATTGTTTATCGGATGAGAGTCGATAAAAAGAAGTAATCTGCATCCCATTTCCGATATTTTCCCATGTGCTCGGCCAGAAATTGCCATTTTGGGCACTCTCCCAGGTTTGACTCTGGATTTCCGAAGTTTTATAAACGCCACCATCATTGCAAATGAAATACTCTTGTGTTAAAGCATTCTGCGTGAGGTAATGCATATCGGCATGTATGGTTGGCCCATAACCTAATGTCCAGTGGCTGGCAGGATTAAAGGTTTGTCCGCCATCTTCCGACATCCACAAATTAACACCACCCGCGTAGACTTTCTGCGGATTTAGGTTGTCTATATGAAGCACCAGATCATAAGTTCCCTGTCCACCAGAGCCTAATCCTTCAGACCATTCGAGAACATTCACTCCGGGATAGGAAAAATCCCATGTCATCCCATTGTCTTCGCTTCTGTAAAATCCATACAAACCGCTCAGGGTATCAACAGCGATAGCCTGGATTATATTAGGATTGGAAGGCGATATCGAAAGTTTAATTCGCTGTACCTCGCCGGTTGCCGGAATGCCGGTTGGAAGTTCAGCCCACGAAAGACCAAAATCGGTGGATTTGTAAATGGCCGCATACCCATAATTGGCATTGTATAGCCAGCCCCCTGCAGCAAACAACACATTCGGATTACCCGGTTGCTGAATCATATCCCAATGAAACGCATCGTTAACCTGATTCCATGTAGTGCCGGCATCTGTAGACCGAAACATTCCGCTAACACCACATGCTACAACCTCATTATTGTTTTCGGGATGAATTAGAATTTTACGAATGAGGGACGCGTCAAAATCCTTCAATTCAAAACCAAGCCCTGTTGGGTTCCATGATAAGCCGCCATCCATCGACTTATAAACACCAAGACCATAATGGGGATAACGCTTTCGGTTATCGAGGGCAAGTCCAATGCCGACATACTCAAAATCGCAAAGTGAAATATAAATTTCTTCAGGATTGTTGGGGTTAATTGCAATATCGCTTATACGTGTAATCGGCAATTGATCGGTTAGCGGAATCCAGGATGCTCCACCATTTGTAGTTTTCCACAAACCGCCCTGAGCAACACCAACATAGTAAACCTGCTCAAGCGTGGGATGGAATGCGATGCAATTGATGCGGCCAATACCATTTTCGAGATAACCTGTGTAGTTTTCAGGGATATAATCGGGCCCAACCGGCAACCAATTGGCATCGAAGGTCTGGGCTGATTTTTCTGCAAGAGATCTCCTCGTAAGGTATTTATGCATGCCACGGGCATTGCCCGGATTTCCTTTTCCATCTGCATGGCGACTCAATTCATCTTCCCAGCGCTTGATGTATTTCCAGTGTTTGGCTTTCGATAAATCGGCAGAATCGGCAAAATCTCGCAATTGCTTTTGAAGCTTCGGCAGACTAATGGGACCGTTATCGGCATTGTATCTAAACGGCTGAGCAGTAATTAAAAGACAACCAATTGAAAACAACATGCTACATATCAGTTTCTTCATATTATTTTTTCTTTATGTCTTCTTTAAAGGGCTTAACCAGTTCTTCAACTTGGCATAAAATGGTACGTGCCTGAAAAATTATTCCCTCACCTTCGGAACTTAATTTCAAAGGATAGCGCTCTCTTCGAAAAATCTGCACACCAAGCCGATCTTCGAGCAATTTAACCTGCTGACTTACTGTACTCTGATCGGCAAAACACACCTCTGCCGCCTTTGAAAAACTACCTGTATCGGCTACAGCAACCGCATATTGAAGTTGACGAAGGGTTATTAGCATATCGAATTCAAATATACACGATACAAACTAATACGCCACCATAGAGCAACAGCAAATAGATTCGACCGGCTTGCAATCCTCATTCAAGTTTAGTCAGCTATTGCGAAATACAGGTCAAAATCATTTCTAAATGATGCTATCTTTGGCAGCATAATGCGAATAAGAATCATTGCACCATTTCTGTTTAGTATACCTGCATGCCTTGTATTATCGTGCAATAAAGTTCCCGAAACCGGTTTCAATGGAATTGTTTTGTGGGGCAAGGGAAGTTGTGATGTTATTTTCAATCAGGGATACGGAAGAGCGTATGAAAAGTATGATGGTTCTGTATATTTTGTGCCCTATTCTGTTGTTCAGAAAACGCCTGTAAAAACTGCAGAACTACTTCAAAATGAGGGCATAAAAATAAGGTCGAACAAAGGAGAGGTTCGAGCGGAGCTTAATCCAGGAATTTATGTTTTGATGCTGGAAGATTTTTACTCACCCGAAACTGACAAGGTTATTAAAATTTCGAGTGGAGACCTGGTGCAGGAAAATGTTTCTTTCTGGATTTGCGAATAATACGCTTTCGGCTTGCAAACATTCTACCTCAAATACTATTGTTTATTCTCAGGTTCAAATTCAATCACGGGCGAGTTAATACAAAACCGTTTGTAGGTCGGGGCCGGACCATCGTCAAAAATATGGCCCAAATGCGCATCACAACGGCCGCATAAAACTTCCGAACGAACCATACCGTGCGTAGTATCGAGCTTATACACTACTCCAGATTTACGAATTGGCTCAAAAAAACTGGGCCAACCACAAGAGCTGGAAAATTTTGCATCAGACTTAAAAAGTGGGTTCCCGCAAGCTGCACAATAATAAGTGCCTACACCTTCGAAATTCCAATACTTTCCGCTAAAAGCATATTCTGTTCCCTTCTCGCGTGCAATGTAATAAACCGTTGGATCTAAAATATTCTTCCATTCGGCGTCTGATACGTTGAGTTTGCTCGTATCGGTTCGTGAATAATAGGGATTTTTATCGTTTACAGACATGGTATTGAGATTTGCAGACGAGCTGGTTTTGTTATCCGACTGGGCACAGGAAAAATACGAAATCGATAAAAATAAAATGACACTTAACCGAAGCATATTTTTTAAACACTCCAATTCTTAAATTGTTCACACATCTTCGCGTGTAGGAATATACCTTCCATAAACACGCGAGGCAATTTCAGGAAAATACGAATTATACTCTTTTCCATTTTTTAATGCAAGTTCATTTGCTTCGTTGAAATATTTTTGAAAGAACGATGGCTCCTCAGAGTCATTTAAAACCTTAAGGCATATATGAACTGAAACAATTTTGGATTCCAATATCTGAATGGCAAGTCCGGTCTGTGAATAAAAATAATTCAAATACGCAATAAAAGGAAAATGGCCATCGTCGAAAACGAGCACACCATTATTTTGCATGCAATTATGACACGCAAAATGTGTAAATGCGAATTCCTTATTCGGATATTCAACTTTACGCAATAAAATCCAAGATAAAAATTGCTCCTTTACGCCACGCACAATTTCTAAATCCTCGCTCTGAAATTCAAAAACACCCTTATCGGAAAGTAAATTTCCAATTGCTTGCACATCACCTGTGCAAATTGCATTAGCAAATTCGTTAAGAATCTGATTGTTTATTACGCGTTTTTCATCCATAATGAAAATAAAATGGCTTATAGTTTTTTTAATTTTATAGGAGGTAAAACAGAAATATATTTATACGAATTAAAGATGTTTGATTGAAAATTAAACAGAGAAAGCGGTTTCTTTTGGCGATCGATGAATGAATGATACTTTATTTGCTGGTACTCGAGCTGAATGTTATCTAAAACAGGTTGTTGAACAACAGGTAAAAATTCAACAGCTTTATCAAAGCGAAATCTGGAATATCCCGGCGCCGAAATTTCATAGTGAAAACACTTGTCGTTGCTGTACAATTTAAAATTCCCATCCTTCAGCGTGAAGGAGTTTAAGCCTACCGACCAGTTTTCATTCCAGCCGCGAATAACGGCACCTTCAATGGGTAATCCCGTATCAAAATCGAACACCGAACCAGATAACAGATAATTGGTGTATCCAACAATGTTTTGGTAGTTTACCATGCAATCGCACGCGCCTGATTTTGATATGGATGAAGCATTTCGGATGCTGTTCACCACAGGCTTTGGCGTTCCAATTACAGAAAATTTCCCATCCCGGGTTTGCGTTATGCCTTCTCGGTTTAATATCCCGGCGTATTGCGCTTCGAAATGGGCACCGGGTATCTCCTGAAACTCCCACCAGCCCAAACCAATTCCATTGCAGTTCTTCACTCTCCGTAGAACATCTCCGAAAAATAATTCTTGATCGGCATAGCTTACCGTACTATCATCGGCAGGCAGAGAAGTTTCACCAATCATCCATGGCTTACCGGTATATCTGGAGAACCAGTAAATCTCATTGGGCACGCGCAGTGGGTGATAGGTGTGGAAACATAAAAAATCAACATCCAACACGGAAGGATCCCACTCAAATACTTCGATTGGTTCAGAAAAACCGATGGTAAACAATTGATTCGGAGCAAATTCATCCATTAGATTTCGCCACGTATCAACAATTTCAATAGCTTCTTTTTTAGGCCGCTCATAGGCATTGCCTTGGCTATCAAGTTGTCTGTCGAAATAAATGGGTTCATTAAAAAAATCGTAGGCAAAAAGTGTAGGATTGTCTTTAAATCGCGACAAGATGAGCTTGGTGAATTCGGTGATGGCATCAACCTCATATGGTGCTTTAATTAGCATCATAACCTGCAATTTTTCTTCACCTGCAATTTGAATCAAATCGCTCATGCAATTCAAAACAATATCGGGATCATCATCGATGGAAATTGGTCTGTAGCCGGCCGGATAGTAAAATTTAGTATTTACCGAATCTAAACGATCGAGACAAACCCGAATGGTGTTAAACCCCATTTCGCGAATAAGTCTGAAATGCCCGCGCAACTGATTTGCAGTGCCTAAAGAGTCATCATGCTCATACTGATCAAGATTTTCGTACGCTTTTAGCGGCGAAATGAAATACTGGTTCTTGGAATATCTGAATTCAGCCACATAGTTTAGCATCAATGGAAAAAATGTCTTTCCCTCGCGTGTGAAACCATTTGTTTCCAGTTTTACAAATGCATCCGATTGCGTGGTTTTACAGCTTTTAAAAAATACTGCAAGCGAGAATGCAAAAAGCAAAATCCTCATACTACGTGTTGCATGCGTCCCAATTTTCATGCGCTTATTTCAAACGATGTAAATGTACTTAATTTCAAATCTGATATTCAAATTCCGTGTTCTGTTTATAATCTGCTATCTTTGACTGATGGCAAGAATTCTGGCAATTGACTTTGGAACAAAACGCACCGGAATTGCTTCGACCGATGCATTGCAGATTATTGCATCGCCCTTGACCACCGTTTCGGGATCGGAACTGATTCCGTTTCTAAAAAAACATCTAAGCGCTGAATCGATTGAAATCATTGTTATTGGCGAACCACGTCACAAAGACGGTGAATTAAGCGGGCCTGTTGAGGCACTGAACAATTTCGTTTCCTACCTCAGAAAAACGTATCCCCATATTGCCATCGAACGAGCCGATGAGCGTTTTACATCCAAACTGGCAAATCTAGCAATTGGTGAAGCCGGCCTCTCACGAAAAAAACGAACCGATAAATCGTTGACCGATGCTATAGCCGCAACAATTATATTGCAGGGCTACCTCGAACAGCGCGCATTTCAATCTGAGCGGCAAAACCGCGAAGGCTCGAATTGATTTCCTACCTTTGCAACATGATATTACCCATAGTAGCTTACGGAACGCCTGTACTAAAACAGAAAGCTTCAGACATTACCACCGATTATCCCGAATTGCAGCAACTCATCGGCAATATGTTTGAGACAATGTACAATGCAAGTGGCGTTGGCCTTGCCGCTCCGCAAATTGGGTTATCGATACGCCTGTTTATTATCGATGCCAGCCCATTTGCCGACGAAGAGCCCGAACTGAAAGGCATGAAAAAAGTATTTATCAATGCACACATTGAAGAAGAAAACGGCGAAAACTGGTCTGTTAACGAAGGATGTCTTAGCATTCCCGGCATTCGGGAAGACATCACCCGCAAACGCGAGATAAAAATTCGGTATTGCGATGAACATTTTGAAGAGCATGAGCTTGTGTGCACGGGATATCTCGCACGAATTATTCAGCATGAATACGACCATATCGAAGGGAAATTATTTACCGATCGTATTAGTCCGCTGCGTAAAACCCTACTAACATCAAAATTAAACAATATTAGCAAGGGATCGGTGAAGGTCGATTACCGGATGAAATTTCCAAATTTTAAACGTTAAAGGAAATCATTTTTTTATATTGCGCCTTATTCTTAAGAGTATACAATGAAAGCACTACGTTTAATTTTAGTATTATTTTGTCTTGCCACATTTGTTGCGTGCAACGATAGTAAAAGTAAATCGCTCGAAAAAATCGAAAAGCTCGAAAAGCAATTGCTCGATGCGAACGGAAATCCCAAAGATGAAATGAGTGCCTACAATTTGCAGGTTGAATATGACGATTTCGCAACGCGCTTCCCCGATGACCCAAAGTCGCCAGATTTTTTATATAAAACTGCCACAATTAGCATTAATCTGAATTGGGGAGAATCGGCTGTTAAAGTATTGGAAAAATTTCAGCAGATGTATCCGAATGATAAGCGCGCACCTGAAGCACTATTTTTCCTTGGTTTCGTATATGATAACCAAATCAACGACGATAATAAAGCCGGAACGTATTACAACGATTTCTTAAAGAAATACCCAAAGCATGTTTTGGCAAAAGATGTTGAAGCCAGCATTCGTAATTTAGGCAAGACCGATGAGGAGTTAATTCGCGAGTTTGAACGAATGAATAGCGACAGCGGTCGAAAAGACAGCGCTTCTTGATTCGCTAAAATTTCATACCGGGTTCGGCAATGGTATCCAAGCCCGATTGAATTCCGTTTTTAAGCAGGAAATACCCGCCAATACCAATCATAGCAGCATTATCGGTACAGAATTCAAAAGGCGGAATGAACGTTTTGAAGCCTCTTTCGCGTAGCTTGGAAAATTCTGTTCTCAATTCGCTGTTTGCCGAAACACCACCTGCCAAAGCCAATTGATTTATTCCTGTTGATTTAGCAGCCAGCAAAAGTTTATTGATTAAAATCTTTACGATTGTAAACTGAAGCGATGCCGCCAGATGCTGCTGATTGGCAGAGGTAAATCCGGGCCTTGCTTTTTCTTCGCGCTGAAGTAAATAGAGCATAGACGTTTTCAGTCCGCTGAAACTGAAATTGCAGCCTTCTATTTTGGGCTCTGGAAAAACAAAAGCATGTGGATTTCCCGTTTTTGCAAGCCGGTCGATGTGCGGGCCGCCAGGATATGGCAGTCCTAACATTTTCGCAGTCTTATCGAAAGCTTCACCGGCAGCATCATCGGTAGTTTGTCCCAGTATTTCCATTTTTACCGGCGAATCGACACGCACAATCTGCGTATGCCCTCCCGACACCGTTAAACACAAAAATGGAAATTCGGGCCGTTCATTTCCGGAATCAATCAGATGCGCCAAAATATGCCCCTGCATGTGATTAACGCCAACGAAAGGGATGTTCAGCGAGGCAGCAAAGGCCTTGGCAAACGAAACACCAACAAGCAAAGAACCGGGCAAACCGGGACCTTTTGTAAAGGCAACGGCATGAAGCTGTTCTTTGCTTATTTTTGCCTTAGTAAGCGCTGCATGAACCACCGGAACAATTTGCTGATGATGGGCTCGGGAAGCCAGTTCGGGAACTACACCACCCCAAATTTGGTGAATATCCTGACCGGCAACTTCGTTGGCAAGCAATTTGTCGGCATCGAGAACGGCTGCTGCAGTATCGTCGCACGACGACTCAATGGCCAAAATGTAAAACGGACGTTCAAAGTCCATAATTTCTATCGCAATTAAAATAGTACGCAAAATAACGGGATTTTTTTTGCTTAGCATCCTGCTATTGCTTGCGGCGCTATTTATTATGTTGCAATTCCCTATAGTACAGACTTCACTGGCAAAGGCGCTCTCGAAATATGCCTCTGAATCGGTGGGCACGAAAATTTCAATCGATAAAGTGAATATACGCTTTTTCGACCGGGTTATTCTGGAAGGACTTTACGTAGAGGATCTACACCATGATACACTGTTGTACATGGGAAAATTGGAAGCCAACTTCGACGACGTTTACCTAAATGCAAAACACATCGATTTCGACCGTGTTTCGGCTCAAAACGGACGATTTAATGTGAAGCAGTATTGGAATGAGGATGATTTAAGCATTCAATTTCTGATAGATATACTTGACCCACCGCGTGACCCGAATGACACAACACGCTCAGCACCCTCGAAAATATTTTTCTGGAAGGCGGAACTAGAAAACGTCGATTTCACCTACGAATATCGCGATAGTATTGCAAAGTCGGTCAAGGGAATGAACTACGACCATATCCAAATACGCGACATAAATGCACAACTTGATTTATTCACCATTATTGATGATTCGCTGAGTGGCAAAATACGTTCTCTGACATGCCGCGAAGCATCAGGCTTTAGATTAAAGGAATTTAGTTCCGATTTCATTATCAGTTACAATGCGATGGAATTTGCCAATCTAAAAGCAATATCCAACAAAAGCAGCCTAGAAGGGAAACTAAGGTTTGATTATAGCAGTTATGCAGACTTAAGCAATTTTATAGATTCTGTTGATATTCAGGGAAAGATTAAAACAAGTAAAATAAACCTGGATGAATTGCAGGTTTTCTCAGACGAATTAAATGGATTAAATCTGGACGTTCAATTTGCAGGAACCCTGCAAGGGAAAATTAAAAACCTCAAAGGGAAAAACACCCTGATTGAATGGGGAAATGCAAGTAAGCTGGCAGGAGACCTTCATTTCATAGGCTTACCCGATACCGATAGCATGTATTATTCGCTCAAGTTGAATCAATTCAGAACAGAGGCTTCCGATCTTGCGTTAATTCCGTCTTATCCTTTTAATAGAAGAGAAAAACTCACTATCCCCAATGAGATTTATACACTAGAGAAAATTGATTTTAAGGGTAAAGTAAGCGGCACCCTCGATAATGCTTCGCTCGAAGGAGCACTTCAAACATCCATTGGAGAACTTATTGCAGATATAAATCTACGCTACGACAACGTACTAAAAGATTACCGCTACGACGGGTATGTTTCGACCGAATCGCTTGAATTGGGGAAAATAATCAAGGTAAATCCTCAACTCGGATTTGTTAACGGCAATGCGCTGGTGCATGGGCAAAGTTTCGACAGAAACAAAATTGAGGCATTCATCAGTGGCGACATAGGCTATATGGATTTGGGAGGTTATCGCATCCAAAATATTAAAGTTAGCGGTGAAATTGCGCGTAATGTTTACAACGGAAAATTCAATATAGCCGATCCAAATCTGCGTGTTTCGTTCAATGGTTTTGCAGATTTGTCGAAGAGCAATGCTAAATTTGATTTTTCATCGTCTGTTGATCGCATAAACTTAAATGCACTCGGCATTACAAAACGCGATTCGGGTTTAATTATTTCTACAGAAATAGCAACTGAATTTACAGGCAACTCCATCGATAATTTAGATGGTCAGATTGAACTGATTGCATCGAAAATTACCTATGGACATCAGCAGTATTTCGTAGATGATCTGTTGCTCGAAGCTTCAGGGGGCATTTACGATAGAGAAATTAAGTTGTACAGCGACATGTTCGACATGGACGTAAAAGGCGCATTCAGGCTTGAAGAATTGCAAGCAGGCATTACAGATGTATTAAACTCATTTTTACCAAAATCTTCGTTGATTCCCATTGCTAAAAAAGAAAGTGATTTTGTTCAGAACTTCAAGTTCAATATAAAAGTTAAACATCCGGAATTACTGCAAAGTTTGTTTTTTCCTGATCTGGAATTTCTTCCCGGATCTACAGTTTCGGGGCGCTTTGATGCACAAAGACAATTCGTCGATATTCAGGCAAACGGACCAAAATGGATTGCTTCCGGCGTTGAATTTATAAAACCACAAATCAAGGCCAAGGCAGAAAACCATGTATTGGGCATCGACTTTTATTCGGCAACTGTTAATCTGAGCGACAGTCTGGCGATACGCCATGTCTCATTGCATTCAAGTGCCATTTCCGACAGCATGGATGTTAGTCTCGAATGGGCATCACGCAGTGATATTCGTGAAGCAGATGCACAATTAAATACGCGAATTTGGTTTATCGACGATGCTATTCAGATGAATATCCTTCCTTCAATCATTTTGGTGGGCGATTCGCTATGGCAAGTCAATGAAGACAACTACATTGCCTATGAAAAAGGGATATGGAATATCGAGAATCTTTCGTTCATTCATAACAATGAATTCCTTCGTGCCGATGGGAAAATTAGCAAGGATCCGAAGCACGAACTTGATATTAACCTAGATAAGTTTAGTCTGAATAACGTAAACCCTTTCATTGCCGATAACGATATTCAACTTGATGGACTTGCAAATGGTGTAGTTTCGTTTTCGAATCTTTTTGAAAAGCCACTTTTTACCTCGAACCTCGAATTAAAGGGAATTCGCGTAAACAAAGATTTCATAGGCGACGGAAGTATTGTATCACGTTGGGATCCGGAAGAAAAGAAGATTAGCCTGAATGGGTTTATAGGAACCAACGAGTTTAAGAAAATCGATTTCCAAGGGCATGTTTACACCGCAAAAAAGGAAAACAACCTCGACCTGTATTGCAAAATCAGAAATCTCAAACTCGAATTAATCAAACCATACGTAAGCGATTTATTCTCTAATGTAACCGGATTGCTCGATGGCGACATTCACATAACCGGATCGCCAGAAAAACCGGTGGCCGATGGAGAGCTTTCGTTCGATAAACGCACATTTATTACAGTCGATATATTAAATACCCGTTATCAGGTTCTCGATAAAATTCAATTCCGCAAGAATCTGATTTCCAGCAAAACACTCTATTTGAAAGACATTAACCAGAACATTGCACGCTGCGATGTGAAAGTTACACACGATTATTTTAAAAACTTTAACCTCGATATTCGAATCAATTTCGATAAGATGCAAACCCTGAATACAAACGAAAATCAGAGCGACCTGTTTTTCGGTACAGCATATGCAAGCGGCAATTTCAGGGCGTACGGACCAATCGACAATATCGTTATGGACATCAATGCCCGCACCGAGCGCGGCACCGTTTTTAATTTGCCATTAAGTGGAACATCGGATGTGAATGAGCAAAATTATGTGACATTTCAGTCGGCATCCGGAGCAAAAAACAGTAAGAAAGGTACAAATACCCGGAAAGTAGAGGCGAAAGGGTATGAACTGAATTTCAACCTCGAAGTTACACCCGAAGCAGAGGCAAGGTTGTTATTCGATCCCAAAGTGGGAGATATAATCAGCGGAAACGGCAATGCCAATCTGCGCCTGAATGTTACCGAGGCAGGCGAATTCAATGTTTTCGGGGAATATCAAATCGATAAAGGAGAATATTTATTCACACTTCAAAACATTATCAACAAAAAGTTTCTGGTACAAAAAGGAGGTGTCATTAATTTTAAAGGAGATCCGTACGATGCCGATATCGATTTAACTGCTGTTTACAGAGTGAGGACACCACTGTATCAGCTTGTAAAAAACATTGACTCAACCGCAGCTGTTAAACGCCCGATCGATGTTGATGCAACCATGATGCTTACAGATAAACTCATGAAGCCACGAATTTCGTTCGATATTGTATTGCCCAATTCTGATGACCAAACGAGAAACCTATTAAAATCGCAAATCGTGAATGAGGATGATTTGAATCGACAAGTTTTTTCGCTCGTAGTTTTCAGAACATTTATGCCAAGTCAGAACGGTGTGGCCAGTGTGGCGCCCATAAACAATGTAGGCAGCAACGTTTCAGAATTACTCAGCAGCCAGCTCAGCAACATGTTGTCTCAACTCAGTTCGGATGTAAATCTCGGCGTTAATTATGTTCAAGGCGGAACGGGAATTAACGATCAGGTGAATGTAAATTTATCGACGCAACTATTTAACGACCGCGTACTAATCGATGGAAGCCTGGGCACAACTACAGCGGGCAATACCAATTCAATTAACAATACAACGGGTATGGTTGGAGAGTTTAACATTGAAATTAAAATAACCGAAGATGGAGCGGTGCGCATCAAAGCCTTTAATCGCTCGAATCAATACCTGCTTATTACCAATGACGTTCCTTACACACAAGGAGTAGGGGTTTTCTACAGGCGCGAATTTGATGACTGGAAAGAGTTTAGGGGAAAATCTAAACGTAGTGTTTTATAAAACTTGAAGAAAGGGATTATGATGATCAACAAGAAAAATATTAGTGCATTACTCGGTGTTATGCTGGCAATGGGATGTTTAATTGCGCAAAGCACCAAACCTCAAGCTTTATTCAGCTATCACGCCTTTAGAGCCGCAGGTAAATCGCCATACATCGAAACAACATTGATGGTTAAAGGCAATAGTGTTCGGCATGCGAAAAATCAAAACGGCACATATCAGGCTTCGATCGAGGTACTCCTTTCTGTTAGTCAGAACGGCAAAATTACCTATGCCGATCGGTACAATTTATTAAGTCCCGAAAACATTGATTCATCGGCACGGGTACAAAATTTCATGGACCAACAACGCATTGCATTAAGTGAAGGCGAATTTGTATTGGCTCTTGAAATTAAAGACTTGGGGCAAAAAGATGCAGAAAGTGTAAAAGCCAGCGATACGATTCGCATTGCGGCATTGCGCGATTCGATTGCATTTTCAGATATACAATTGATTGAATCATCAGAAAAAACCGATAAAACAGGTCCGTTCATAAAAGGAGGATACGTGTTAATGCCCCATTTATCTGACTTTTACCCTGCACGGGAAGAAAAGCTAACCTTTTACAGCGAAATTTACCGAAGTCTTGAAGTTTTGGGTGAAGGCAAAAAATTTCTAATTCAATACTTCATTGAAAACGCCGAAACAGGAAAACCAGTAGAATCGTTTGGAGGATTCAAGCGATTTAGCAGTGCGGCGGTTAATTCAATATTGGCGGAGCTCGATATCCGCAACCTTTCGACGGGAAGTTACAAACTGATTGCCGAAGTGCGCGACGCTGAGAATACATTAAAAGCTCGGAAATCGGTTCCCTTTCTCAGGCACAATCCATATACCGACATTGCATTGGATAAAGTAATTGAAGTTGTGACCGAAGGTAGTTTTGCATCACGCTATATAAACCCCGATAGCCTTGCCGAGCATATTCGCTGCCTATCCCCTATTGGTTCTCCGCGCGAAAACAGTTTTGCCGAAAATTTATTGAAAGAGAAGAATCTCAAAAATATGCAACAGTATTTTCTGGCATTCTGGAAAAACAGAGACCCGGAAAATCCCGGAAAAGCATGGGAAAAATACTTCCTTGAGGTTCGTAAAGTGCAGCTCACGTTTGCAACCTCCATCCGAAAAGGGTACACAACTGACCGGGGCCGTGTTTATCTGCAATATGGCCCGCCCGATAACCGCACCCAAAGCCTGCGCGAACCATCGGCATACCCATACGAAATCTGGCAGTATTATAAGATCAACAACCAGAGCAACCGACGCTTCGTTTTCTACAACCCCGATTTGGTGACGAACGACTTTGCGCTAATTCATTCCGATGCCTTGGGGGAAATAATGAACGACCAGTGGATGTTTATGGTTATGAAGCGCGATACACAAACCAACGATATCGATGCAATCGATTCGGACCCGCATTTTGGTAGCCAGCTGAAGCAGAATTTCCTTATGCCGCGCTAAAATTGCACCATGCGAATTCTCGGACTACTTCTCGCATATCTTCCAACGCGAATATTTTATGTTTTTTCGGATGGCATCGCCTTCATCCTAAGAATTCTTGTCGGGTATCGCAAATCGGTAGTGGAGTCAAATATTGATCTTGCCTTTCCTAATTTGAGTCAAAACGAGAAGCATACGTTAGTCAAGAAATTTTATGCGCATTTTTCGGATATTTTACTCGAAACAGTTCAACTTTTGGCCTTCCGTAAAGGTTTTTTAGAGCGACGCATACAAATTGAAAATACGGCATTTTTGGAACAATGTAAAGCAGAAGGAAAATCGGTACTTGCCATAGGCGGACACACCGGGAACTGGGAATGGCTGGGCACGGCTTTGGGCAAATTGAGCGGATTTCGGGTAATGGCGGCTTATCGTCCGCTTGCAAACGCGAAGGCCGACAGCATGATGAAAAAAATTCGCGAACAGGAAGGAACGCAATTAATTCCTTCGCAGCAGATTTACAGGTCAGTACTAAAGTCGGAAGAACCAGTAATGGTTTATCTGATTGCCGATCAGGCTCCGCATCCAAACCAGGCATACTGGACCAATTTTTTGGGACGCGATACACCAGTGTTTTGGGGCCCTGAAAAAATTGCGCGCAGCAAGGAATTTGTTGTTGTATATTTATCGATGCATCGTGTAAGACGCGGGTTCTACAGTATTCAATTCAGAGCGTTGAAAGACATGGACATACATACATGTGAGGGCACACTTACAGAGTGGCATGTTCGTGAGTTGGAGCGAGACATCCGAGAAACACCCGAGGCATGGCTTTGGTCGCACAAACGCTGGAAACACAAACGATAAAATGAGTTCGAAAACGGCAGTCGTATTGTTAAACTGGAACGGGATACATCTGTTAAAGCAGTTCTTACCCGAAGTTATTGCATGTTCTCCCGGAGCTTCGATTGTTGTTGCCGATAATGCATCGAGCGATGGCTCTGTAGCGATGCTAAAATCAGACTTTCCGGATGTTCGTATTATTGAAATTGCATCCAACAAAGGGTTTACAGGTGGTTATAACGAAGCTTTGCAGCAGATTGATGCAGAATTTTATGTGTTATTGAATACCGACGTACAGGTAACACCGGGTTGGATTGAACCGATGGAGACATTATTTGATGAAGATCCAAAAATTGGGGCGATTCAACCGAAAATCCGAGCTTTTAAACAGCGAACACACTTTGAATACGCCGGTGCATCGGGAGGGTATATAGATCGTTTGGGATTTCCGTTTTGCAGAGGAAGAATTTTTGAAAGCCTTGAGCCAGATGAAGGACAATACGATGACCAAAGGGAAGTATTTTGGGCAAGTGGCGCCTGTATGTTTGTGCGATCAACCGTATTTCATGCGTGCGAAGGCTTTGATGAGGCTTTTTTTGCACACATGGAAGAAATTGATTTGTGCTGGAGAATGAAAAATCGGGGCTACCGTATAATGGTTGAACCGCGTTCGCTGGTTTTTCATATTGGCGGAGGAACGCTCGATAAAGGGAATTGGCGAAAAACGTATTTGAATTTCAGGAATAATCTGGAACTTATCTACAAGAATATCGAAGACCGCTACCTGTTTCGTTCGCTGTTTATGCGTATGATTCTCGATGGAATTGCCGCATTCAAATTTCTGATTTCGAACGGGTACATGCACTTTTGGGCAATTCTTCGCGCCCACCTGCATTTTTACAGAATGCTTCCTCAAATAAGGCAAAAACGGAAATTGTTAAAACAAAAAATAAACAACCGAAATAGTGTAGGTGTCTACACCAGTTCGGTTGTGGCTGATTATTTTCTGCGTAAGAAAAGAAAGTTCAGTCAGCTAGATATCGACTGAATCAAAGACTACCAATCGTCTTTCTTTACCGCAGGGTCGGTTTCGATAAACGTTTCAAGCGATTTAATCATTGATTTAACAAACTCGTCTGTTTGTTGGAGGTATACTGCAAAGTTAGGATCATACGATTTAGCTTCTGTGTCCATCCAACGCTCAATCGGATAATACGATGTTTGTTTCCAGCTCATCGAAGTTACTTCGTACTTGAATTTACCGTCTTTACACATCACCTTGAGTTTGTAATTAACCAAACCGGCATCAACCATGGGCGCAGGTTGCTTCTTGCTACCCGGTTCTGGTCTTTTAACGGTAAATCGATATCCACCTTCTATAACGCGAGCTTCGGCATCGGATTTCTTTATTGCCTCCAGTGGATTTTTAAAGTACGACTTAAACCAGCGCATGGCTCTGTTGTAAAGGGTATCTTTATTCATTCCGGGTTCTTCAACTACATCGGTGTAAGTGATAAGTTTTGTTACCTCATCGACCGGCATTTTGGGTGCTGTTGTAACCTGCGCTGATAGAAATGTGCAATGGAACGTTGCAACAAGCATGTAAAAAAGTGAACGTGTTTTCATATGGAGAATGATTACTGCAAACTTATTCCGAAGCGAATAAAATGCAGGCCTTTACAGCAAATTATTATTGTCAAGTTTTTAACAAGCATGCCTGAAAAGCGCATTTGTAGATTCATTAAAACTTAAAAACCTTACAGTATCATTTGGCACCTATAAACATTAAAAAACCGCATTAGACAAGGAATCGAAAGAATAAAGCGCTCGGAAAATTCAATTTCTTACGCATGTAAAAAAGCATTTGATTGGCTACTTATTCGCAGGAACAAACGCTTCACATTTGCAGTATACCCTAGCAAAAACGGCGTATGTTCAAACTTCTTACTCTTACATCTTTATTTGCAGTTCTTTCGGTGGGCGCTAAAGGACAATCAGAAAATGCCAAAATTCGTGCATTGATTGAAAGTTCAGCGCTGGAAAAAGGGCAGGGAAAAAACATTAGCGGAACGTATCAATCAATGGAAGAAATTCGATACGGTGCAGTGCCCGGATTAAAAGGAGTTCAGGTTCGTTTAGAACAACCTGTTTGTGCAGGTCAGAGTGGTTCACTTTGGCTTGTAAATGAAACAGGAGAACCGTGGAGTTACAAAGTGATTGACCGCAAAGGTCCGCTAGTAACAGAAGGAGCAACAGGATATAATCGAAAAATCGGGAATTTATCGCCGGGCAATTACCTTATCCAGTTTATACACGCCAAAGGAATTTCGGTGTTGGATAATTTTACTGTAGTTGAAGGCAAGGAACTCGAAATTGATGTAACCGCTACGCCTCTAATAACAGAAATTAACACTAGTAGTGTAAAATTTCATGTTCATGCGCAAACAGGGATGGACTACGAATGGGATTTCGGTGATGGTCAATTTACATTCAACGAAAATACAGTTAGCCATACGTATCAAGCACCCGGAACCTATATAGTGAGATGTGCGGTTGGCAATTTCGATTGCAGAACAGAAAAAAAATTGGAAATTATTATACACGGACCGGCAACATTTGCCGAACAAAAAGACTGAGTTTCAATTTGGTTGTTGAAAATCAATAGGGCTAATTCGATAGAATTGGCCCTTTTTTATTTCTTAACACCTAATAATCAGAAAAATAGTCTTTCAAAGATATTTGATTGATATGTAATAAATTTTTTATACTTTGGTATAAGGCAAATATCAAAATTGAATTGTTGCTTCGCAGTGTGGTGAAAACAGATCAGGAATATCTCGTAAGGTTAGGTCAAGCTATTAAGGAAAGGCGAAAAGAGCTTAGAATGTCGCAAGCCGATTTGGCTTTTCGTATTGGCTTGGAAGTACCGAATTTATCGGTAATTGAAAATGGAAAATCAAACCCTCAGGTTTTAACGTTGGTTAAGATTGCCTGTGCTCTAGACATAGAGTTGGGCGGTATAACACCAGGAGTTAGAAACTTTAAAGGGTATTTGGAAGCTCCTACGGCTTATGTGCCAAGGAAGCACAAAACCAAAAAATAAACTCCATTTACTACTGACCGCATACTGCACCTTAAAGGTGAGTCTGGAATTTTATTGTTTCATGTTTACTTGGATTGCACATGAATAGCGATCCACTTGAAAAAAGACAATTTTAAAATTCTCCTTGTTCCACCGTTTATCTGAGTTTTATGAATTGTCTATCTGCTCAAATAGAGATTCCGTTCCTCGTATAATTTCAGGAATAACTCATCCTGAAGATTATCGATAAACTGAATTGCTTCGCCGGTTGACTTCATTTCGGGCCCAAGCTCCTTGTTTACGCCTGGAAACTTATCGAACGAAAACACTGGAATTTTTATCGCAAATCCTTTCTTTCTAGGCTCAAATTTAAAGTCGCTCACTTTGTTGTGCCCCAACATTACCTTTGTAGCATAATTTACATAAGGCTCATCGTATGCCTTGCAAATAAATGGCACCGTGCGCGAAGCTCTCGGATTTGCTTCAATAACATACACAATACCGTTCTTAATGGCGAACTGAATATTTAACAATCCTTTGGTGTTCATAGCCAATGCAATGGTTTGTGTATGCACTTCAATTTGGCGAATTACATCTTCCGAAAGGCTGAACGGTGGCAAGGTCGCATTCGAATCGCCCGAGTGAATTCCGGCAGGCTCGATATGCTCCATAACCCCAATAATATATACCTGCTCTCCGTCGCAAATCGAATCGCTCTCGGCCTCAACAGCATTGTCGAGGAAATGATCGAGCAGTACTTTATTTCCCGGAATGTCTTTCAGCAAATCGACCACATGATTCTCGAGCTCTTCTTCGTTAATCACGATTTTCATATTGTGCCCACCCAGTACATAACTCGGACGAACCAACAGTGGGAAACCTAGCTCGCGCGATAATGCTGAGGCCTGATCGGCATGCTCGATGACACCAAATTTCGGATACGGAATATTGTGTTCGCGCAACAAGGTTGAGAACGAACCGCGGTCTTCGGCTAAATCGAGACTCTTGTATGAAGTTCCGATAATCTTAATTCCATACCGATCGAGCTTCTCCGCAAGCTTTAACGCCGTTTGTCCGCCCAATTGTACGATGACACCTTCGGGCTTTTCGTGTAGAATAATATCGTAGATGTGCTCCCAGAAAACCGGCTCGAAATACAGCTTATCAGCAATGTCGGGATCGGTACTCACTGTTTCGGGATTGCAATTAATCATGATAGTTTCGTAACCGCATTCCTTCGCGGCCAAGACCCCATGAACGCAGCTGTAATCGAATTCAATTCCCTGTCCGATGCGGTTGGGCCCCGAACCCAATACCACGATTTTCTTCCGATCGCTTGCGATGCTCTCGTTTTCTTCTTCGAATGTTGAATAGTAATATGCTGTTTTGGCTTCGAATTCGGCAGCGCAAGTGTCGACCTGTTTGTAGACGCGCCGAATGTCCATTTCCTGGCGCTTCTTGAACACCTCACTTTCGAGGCAACGCAGCAAATATGCAATCTGACGGTCGGCATATCCTTTACGCTTGGCCTCAAACATCAAATCGCGTGGAATGGAATTCACAGAATGTCGCTCAATAATCCTCTCCAACTGCACCATATCGTCGATCTGGTGCAAAAACCAAGGATCGATGCGCGTTAGCTTGTGGATGGTTTTAAACGGAATGCCCATGGTAAAAGCATCCTTTACGTGAAAAAGACGATTCCAGCTTGGATTCTTTAAACTTTCGACAACCGCATCCGGATTTCGTAAATCTTTCCCATCTGCACCCAATCCATTGCGGCTTATCTCGAGACTCTGACAAGCTTTTTGCAAGGCTTCCTGAAACGAACGCCCGATGCCCATCACCTCACCAACCGACTTCATTTGCAGGCCAAGCGATTTATCGGCATTCTTGAATTTATTGAAGTTCCAGCGTGGAATCTTCACGATAACGTAGTCGAGCGTAGGTTCGAAAAAGGCTGTGGTAGTTCCTGTTACCGGATTCATCAACTCGTCGAGATGATAACCAATAGCCAGTTTTGCTGCAATCTTAGCAATTGGATAGCCTGTAGCTTTCGATGCAAGTGCTGATGAACGACTCACGCGCGGATTGATTTCGATTGCAATGATATCTTCCGTTTCCGGATCAAGCGCAAACTGTACGTTGCAGCCTCCCGAAAAATTTCCGATGGCGCGCATGAGTTTAATCGCCATATCGCGCATCCGCTGAAAGGCCGTATCGCTTAAAGTCATTGCCGGTGCAACGGTAATTGAATCGCCGGTATGAATGCCCATCGGATCGAAATTCTCGATTGAGCAGATGATAATTACATTGTCATTTGCGTCGCGTAGCAATTCGAGCTCAAACTCCTTCCATCCAAACAACGCCTTTTCGATCAATACTTCGTGAATCGGCGAGGCGTGCAAGCCGCGGTTGAGCAGTTCGTCAAAATCTTCGCGCCGATGTACGAAAGCACCACCCGTTCCACCTAAAGTGTACGAGGGGCGAATTACCAAAGGAAAGCCAATACGTTGTGCAATTTCTTTTCCTTCCAAAAACGAATTGGCAACCTGCGATGGAGGAACACCAACATGCAAATCAACACACAGTTGTCTGAATTGCTCGCGGTTTTCGGTTTTTTCTATCGCATCAATATCGACTCCAATAATCTGGATGTTGTATTTCTTCCAGATTCCCAATTCATCGGCTTTTTTACAAAGATTCAGAGCCGTTTGCCCGCCCATTGTTGGCAGTACAGCATCGATTTTACGTTCCTCCAGAATTTTAACAATGCTCTGAACGGTTAAAGGCAACAGATAAACATAATCGGCCGAAACCTTGTCGGTCATGATCGTTGCCGGATTGCTGTTGATGAGTGAAACTTCGATGCCTTCGTCGCGCAGTGAACGCGCAGCCTGAGAACCTGAGTAATCGAATTCACAGGCCTGACCTATGATAATGGGACCGCTTCCGATGATTAATACTGAGCGGATGGAAGAATTTTTGGGCATATTTCCGGAGATAACCGGAGTGCAAATGTAAAGCTTGGCGGCCTACTTTTTTGCAGTGTTCATTAATTGTGGATGAATTGTTATTTATCCATGAATGAACACTATTCAATTTGTTTGTTTCGTTCGATTCGCTCGCGGGCTTCGATAAGCAGTTGATGGAGTTTAGCTTCCATTTCTTTTTTTGGTGGCATTACCGTCCAATACTCCGAAACTAAAATTCCATCCTTGTGCATTTCGAGAAGTTCGACTTGTTCCTTATTGCTTTCGGCGCATAGTATGAGGCCAATTGGTTCATTCTCGCCTTCCTGTTTCTCATATTTACTGAGCCACTTTAAATACAACTCCATCTGTCCTTTATAAGCTGATTTGAACTTACCAAGCTTCAGCTCAATGGCAACCAGTCGTTTTAAATTGCGGTTGTAGAAAAGTAAATCGATGTAGAAATCTTCCCCGTCGATAATTAACCGCTTCTGGCGTTCCATGAATGCGAACCCTTTTCCCAACTCCAGAATAAACTTTTCAAGTTCGATTAAAATTGCAGCTTCCAGGTCTTGTTCCTGATAGGCATTCGATAAATTGAGAAAATCTAGAACGTAAGGATCCTTGAATACATTTTTGAGTTCCGTATCGGATGATGTTACCTGACTATTTGCAATTTCGTTCCGTTCAAATGCTTTTCGAACAATTTGATTGTGTAGCTCTCGCTTCCCCCATCGTTGTTCGATTGCATTTTGTGCGTAATAGAGTTTGGATTCCATTGATTTCAAAGAAAATAACTCTATAAAATGCGACCAGCTCAATTGTGTCGCCAGTGGCGACACAATTGCGAAGTCACTAAAATCAATGGAGAACTGAACCATCCTTCTTACATTCCTCTCACTAAAATTCCTACCATAACGTCCTTTTAGTTGATCAGAAATAAAAGTAACAATCTGCTTTCCATATTCAGCACGTTCATTCTTTAAAATTTCATCGTTAATGCGTTTACCAACCTGCCAAAACAAAAGCGTGAGTGTGCTATTCGCAACACGTGCGACATGTTGCCGGCTTGCTTCAATTAGCGCAGAAATATCCTGCAATAAATCGGCTGAGTGCTCATTAATTTTCAATGTCATGCCAACAATTCTCGTGTTACCAAATTAAGAATTTTCGTTTGACTCCCCATGAATTCACGATTAAAAAGCGGAATATATCACCGCATCAACACCTCCGTTGCACCATAACCATAGCGTTGGTACGACGCATCCTGAAATTGAAGGCCTTCCTCCTTAATACGATTACGCACCGCATCGCGCAGCACGCCTTTTCCCACACCGTGAATAGCCACAAACTTCCATAAACGACGTGCACGGGCTTCGTCGATACACTTTCCAAACACACGTAACTGATGCTGAATGATGGCGGCATTGTCCATTCCGGCGGTGTCTTCGATCAATTCCTCGATGTGTAAATCGATTTCAAGGTAGCCATCGCGTTCCGATAAGATAAATTCTTCGCGCTGTATTGCAGGCTGAATTCTTGGTGATGGTTCCGTTTTTTTCTTTTCCTCTACCTGAGAATTTCCACCACAGACTTTGAAATGCAATCCACGGGCTGCGAGGACTTCCTGCATGATCCATGAAGCCGGATCGGCCAGGGCAGGCACCTGATGCCTGATTACGGCAGCTTGCGGTGCAGGAATCGATTCAGAAGCAGCAGGCATAAAAAGCACTTGTGCAAATAGCCGGTCGAATGCAATCAAATCCTTCAGCGCCATCGTATGCAGCTTGTTGACCTGCTTAGAACTTACCACCGAACTTGAAATAAGTCGGTGCATTCTTCCTTCGATGCCATATACGGTAACATACACGGCATCTTTAAACGAATTGGCCATATGAAGTGCCAATTGTGCCTCACTGCGCAAGGGGGCCTCTGACGAAAAAAGCAAGTAAATACTATCGCCCGGAAGGCTTTGAACACGCGATGAAACAGTCGAATGCGTCGCAACTTTTTCCTCTGTTGTGCGGCGAATTAAAACTAGCTGTTTCGGAAGAAAAGGGATTTCGAAACCATCCTGAAGGGTTACCAGCACGGTGCCGTCTTTGCGAAATCCCGTTACGGTTCCTTCTCCTGTTTCGTTAAGCGGCCGAACTACATCGCCTAAACTAAAATTCGCGCTCATGCCAGGTGTTTTTTAATTAAGTTGATGAGCTTATCGGCATCGTTCGAAGAAATCTGTCGGCCAAAGGTTTTGATTCGTCCTTTGTAAAAAAAACCGATTGTTTCTCCGCCGATTACCCAAAATGAAGCATAGAAACTTTTTACAAAAGCCGATTTGTCTTTATCGAGGTTGTGAAATCCTTTGATGTCCTCACGCATCAAGGTCTCTGCCCTACCCCCGTATGCTACTTCGAAACGCAATTGCACTTCATTGCCTTCTATGCGGAATACTTCGCGCCCGTATTTGCGCCAAAGCCAGGCCGAGCCGATACGGTATTCGAAATAGGCCCAGAATGCAAGCCAAACTACCATGAAAATCTGCGAATCGCCCTGCATGGTAAAGACCTGTGAGAGTACGTAAATTCCGGCGACGGTCCATGCCAAAAGCCATGCGCTGAGCATGGCAAATTGAGATGCAGGAATTTTTGCGCCGATACGAATCTCAAAACGATCTTTGCTTTGGGTTACTTCGATACGATCAGATTCAAACGTAGTTTTTTGCATGCCGCGAAGGTAAAAAGGAATAAGCGAGGTTAACGCACAAGCAAACAATCAAACATTTAGCGATGCGTTATCCCAAAAGTCGAAACAAAGTTCTCATATTTGCACACCAAATTTTTCTTCATGAACAAATCGATCTGGATTCTCGCGCTGGTAATCGGGATGCTATCACTAACCAACGCCTGTAAAGTAAAAAAGAAGGCCGCAGAAACTGCCTCAACCGATACAACGGCTATGGATTCATCCATGCAGAACAACGAATTCATGCAGGCCTTGCTCGATGCATTGAACGAAAATCAATCAGACAGCAGCGCATCGCTCAACCGATTGGAACGCCGCTACAATCCTTCGGCAACACGCCTTAACGATTTGTTACATACCAGACTCGAAGTAAGCTTCGATATTCCCAAACAACAATTGTTCGGGAAAGCTACACTCGATTTCAAGCCATACTGGTATCCGGTCGATTCATTGATTCTCGATGCCAAATCGTTCGATCTGTATCGTTTGGCGATGCTCGATAAGCAAGGAAACATGAGCGATTTGCAGTATCGTTATGAGAACGATCAGATACGAATTAGCTTGGGTAAAACGTACACCCGCAATGAAAGTTACCGCGTTTATGTTCAGTACACTGCCAATCCGCAGCGCATCACCGCAAAGGGAAGCGAGGCCATAACCGATGCGAAAGGCTTGTACTTCATCGACCCGAAAGAAGAGGATGCTTCAAAACCAACGCAAATCTGGACACAAGGCGAAACCGAATCATCATCTTGCTGGTTCCCAACGATCGATAAGCCGAACGAAAAAATGACGCAGGAGTTCATCATTACTGTTCCTGATAAATATGTAACACTTAGCAACGGATTAAAAACCGCTTCGAAAAAGAACAGCGATGGAACCCGCAGCGATACCTGGAAAATGGATCAGCCGCATGCGCCGTATCTGGCAATGATGGCCATTGGCGAGTATGCAATTGTGAAGGATAAATGGCGCAAAATCGAGGTCGATTACTACGTTGAGAAGGAATTTGAACCACACGCGAAAAAGATTTTCGGAAACACACCCGAGATGCTTGAGTTTTTCTCCAAAAAACTGGGGGTTGATTATCCATGGCAGAAGTATTCGCAGGTGGTGGTGCGCGATTATGTTTCGGGCGCTATGGAAAACACCACAGCTACCATTTTCGGCGAATTTGTGCAGCAAACGCCCAAGCAAATGCTTGATGAAACGCACGAAAGCGTTATTGCACACGAACTCTTTCACCACTGGTTTGGCGATTTGGTAACCTGCGAGTCGTGGGCTAATTTGCCGTTAAACGAATCGTTCGCAACCTACAGCGAATATTTATGGGATGAATATAAGTATGGTCGTGATGCTGCAGATTTTCATTTGCAGGAAGGTCTGAATCAATACATCGAGGAGGCTTTTGGAAAAAAGGTAGACTTGATTCGCTTCGACTACGAAAACCGCGAGGACATGTTCGACCGGCATTCATATCAGAAAGGCGGATGCGTGTTGCACATGCTTCGAAAATATGTGGGTGATGAAGCCTTTTTCGAAGCGTTAAAAACGTACCTAAACGATAACCGCTTCCAGGCGACAGAAATCCATCATCTGCGCCTTGCCTTCGAAAAAGTAACGGGCGAAGATTTGAACTGGTTCTTCAATCAGTGGTTTTTGGGCAAAGGGCACCCAACGGTAGAAGCAGGCTGGAACTGGGATGAAGCGAATAAGACGCTTGAAATTCAAGTTGAACAAGTACAGGATATCGAATCGAATGGAGCATTTCGGCTTCCAATGGAAGTAGATATTTACGTACGAGGAACTGCGCGCCGTGTGCGCATTTCGATGGATTCGGTAAAACAAACCATCCGCATAGCGCAAAACGAGAAGCCCGATTTTGTGAACATCGATGCAGAACGCATGATCCTTGGTTTTCTTCGCCAGCTGAACCGCCGCGAAGATGCCGAATGGTTGTTGCTGAACGGCAAACTCTATGGCGATCGTTTCTCGGGGCTGGAGAAGATTGTAGAAGATCTTTCGCTGCCCGGAAGTTCTGAATTGATTAAGACAGCACTTCGCGATAAATTCTGGAATATCCGTCTGTATGCCTTGAATAGCATGAAGGATTTATTGGCCGGCAATCCCGAAGAATTTAAGTCTACACTGATGCTGCT
>CANMGM010000001.1 GCA_947497195.1 Bacteroidota bacterium | reverse complement strand
GGGTGGGAATAAACCGCTGTATGATTTATCGGATGCCACGGCCAACTTATTCGAAAACGGCCTGGAAAGTGTAAATTTTTCATCTGTAATTCGAGCTCCCGAATAATCGGCGTAAAAATATTTTTTGGATCCTTTAAGTGCGTATAATGAATCAAATGATTGCGCAATTGCATTCAGATTGAAAATTGTTGCGATGCTAAAAAAAATGAGCCTTTTCATTGCGCGCAAAAATAGCAAGGGCTGCACATTCCTTCCAAAAAAATGAAGACCGAAAAATCCATCAAACGAAGCATTCATTTTATTAATTTTGCGGGCTTTAATAAACCGATAAGCGCTTTATGTTTGAGAATTTAAGCGAAAAATTTGAACGTGCGTTCAAGGTCCTGAAAGGTCAGGGCAAGATTACCGAAATCAATGTTGCCGAAACGGTTAAGGAGATTCGGAAAGCCTTGCTCGATGCCGATGTGAATTATAAAATAGCCAAGGACTTTACCGATAAGGTGAAGGAAAAGGCACTCGGTGAGAATGTATTAACTGCGATTTCGCCTGGGCAACTACTTGTTAAAATTACCCGCGATGAGCTGACGGAGCTTATGGGCGGCGACAAAACCGATATCAATCTAAACGGATCGCCCGCCGTTATTTTGATCGCCGGGTTGCAGGGAAGTGGTAAAACTACGTTTTCGGGAAAACTCGCGAATTACCTGAAAACTAAAAAGAATCGAAATGTATTGCTGGTAGCAGGCGATGTGTATCGTCCGGCTGCGATAAATCAAATAAAAGTGCTCGGCGAGCAGATTGGCGTTGAAGTTTTTGCCGATGAGGAAAACAAAAATCCCGTTGCCATCGCACAAGCGGCCATTGCCCACGGCACGGCAAGCGGTAAAAATGTAATCATCATCGATACCGTCGGTCGACTTGCTATCGATGAGCAAATGATGCAGGAAATTGCCGCAGTTAAGCAAGCTGTTAGGCCGCAGGAGACTTTATTTGTGGTAGACTCCATGACCGGTCAGGATGCGGTGAATACAGCGAAAGCCTTTAACGAGCGCATCGATTACGACGGAGTTGTATTAACCAAACTCGATGGCGATACACGCGGTGGAGCGGCATTAACCATCCGTTCGGTGGTCGATAAACCCATCAAGTTTGTGGGTACCGGCGAGAAAATGGAGGCCCTGGATATTTTTTATCCAAACCGAATGGCCGAAAGGATTCTCGGCATGGGTGATATTGTATCGCTTGTGGAGCGCGCTCAAGAGAATTTTGATGAGGAGCAAGCGCGGAAACTGCAGAAAAAAATTGCGAAAAACACCTTTAATCTGATGGATTTCTACGAGCAAATCCAACAGATTAAAAAGATGGGCAACATCAAAGATTTGGTGGGGATGATTCCGGGTGCCGGCAAAGCCATTAAGGATGCCGATATCGACGATGATGCATTCAAAAGCATTGAAGCCATGATTATGTCGATGACACCGGAGGAGCGTGAAGAGCCTTCAATTATAAACGGAAGCCGCAGGACACGTATCGCAAAAGGAAGTGGTACAACCTTGCAGGATGTGAACAAGCTATTGAAGCAATTCGAGGAAATGCGGAAAATGATGAAGATGATGAACAATCCGGCGGCGATGGCTTCGATGATGCGCAACATGCCGAAAATGCGCCAATAACATGCAGCTGTTGGACGGTAAAGCCTGCGCCCAGGCGTATAAATCAAAAATAGCTCAACAGGTTTTGGCAGAAACGTCGAAAGGCATTCGAAAGCCCCATCTGGCAGCTATTTTAGTAGGAAACGACGGAGCGAGCGAGACCTACATCGCATCCAAAGTAAAGACCTGCGCAGAACTTGGTTTTGAGTCGACCTTGCTTCGTTTCGAAAGCAAGGTAACAGAGGCTGAATTGCTTGATGCGGTGAATACGTTTAATTCCAATGCATCGATAGATGGAATTTTGGTTCAGTTGCCCTTACCGGCGCACATCAACAACGATACTATTACGCTCGCAATCGACCCGGCCAAAGACGTAGATGGGTTTCACCCCGAAAATCTTGGGCGCATGATGCTTGGCTTGCCCTCGTTTATTCCGGCAACGCCCAAGGGAATTATGATGTTGTTGGAGCACAATGGCATTCGAACAAGTGGCATGCATGCGGTGGTGCTGGGACGAAGCCATATTGTGGGAAGTCCGATGAGCGTTTTACTTGCACGCAATGCAGAACCCGGAAATTGTACGGTTACACTTTGCCACAGCAAAACAAAAAACATTGAAGAGATTTTAGTGCAAGCCGACTTGTTGGTTGCAGCATTAGGCAAACCTGAGTTTGTGAAGGCGCATATGGTGAAGGAGGGCGCTGTGGTGGTAGATGTCGGAATTACGCGGGTTAGCGATGCGTCTAATCCGAAAGGGTATACTCTAAAAGGTGATGTTGCATTTGATGAAGTAAGTCGAAAAGCATCGTGGATTACTCCTGTTCCTGGAGGTGTAGGCGCAATGACCATAGCAGCCTTAATGCAAAATACATTCGAAGCGTGGAGCCGGAATACACAGATTTAAAAGCTACATTGGTCGCCGATGTTCGCATTGCGCTCGAAAACGGCGAAGTGCTTCCGGTTATGGAAGATTTTTATACCATTCAGGGTGAAGGCGGAAACACTGGATATGCAGCATATTTTATTCGGTTGGGAGGCTGCGATGTGGGTTGTCATTGGTGCGATGTAAAAGAATCGTGGAACCCAACGCTTCATCCCCTAACACCCATTTCGGAAGTGGTAAATAAGGCACTTTCGTTCAAGGCCAAATCGATTGTTATTACAGGTGGCGAACCTTTGTTATACAATTTAGACCCATTAACGAATTTGCTTAAGGCTTCGGGACTGAAAGTTTTTCTGGAAACATCAGGCGCATACCCGCTTTCGGGCAATTTTGATTGGGTGTGTTTATCGCCAAAGAAATTCAAAAAGCCGCTTGCATCTGTTCTGCAACGGGCCGATGAACTGAAGGTGATTGTGTTTAATAAAAGTGATTTCGAATGGGCTGAACAATATCGGGCCGAAGTTTCTGTGAATTGCCTGCTGTTTCTGCAGCCCGAATGGAGCAAATCGGAACAGATGATATCCAATATAATTGATTTTGTTAAGGATAATCCTGCCTGGCGGATATCTTTGCAAACGCACAAATACATGAACATTCCATAACGGATGAAGTTATCGGTCGTTATTGTCAATTACAACGTTACATTTTTTCTGGAGCAGTGCCTGCGCTCGGTCTATAAAGCACTAAACGGTATTGAAGGAGAGGTTTTCGTTGTCGACAATCATTCGGTCGACAATTCGGTGCGCATGGTGCGGGAGAAATTTCCGCAGGCAAAGCTCATAGCGAATTCCGAAAATACAGGCTTCTCGAAGGCCAATAATCAGGCATTGGCATTGGCAACCGGTGAATATGTTTTATTGTTGAACCCCGATACCATTGTTGAAGAAGCTACGTTTTCGACATGTATTGCATTTATGGATGCGCACCCCGAAGCGGGAGCCTGCGGAGTTCGCTTGATTGATGGCAAGGGCAATTATTTACCTGAATCGAAACGCGGACTACCAACCCCTGAGGTAGCATTTTACAAGATATTTGGATTAAGCAGTTTGTTTCCGCGCTCAAAACGCTTTGGGAAATACCATTTGGGCTATTTATCGAAAGACGAAACAAATGAAATAGAAGTCTTATCGGGCGCATTTATGTTCATGCGCAGCAGCGCGCTTAATAAAGCCGGATTTTTAGATGAAGCCTTTTTCATGTATGGCGAAGACATCGATTTGAGTTACCGCATCCGACAGGCAGGCTATTCGATTTATTATCATCCCGAAACGCGCATTATCCATTACCGAGGCGAAAGCACCAAGAAGTCGTCGCTCAATTATGTGTTTATTTTTTACCAAGCGATGGTGATTTTCGCGAAGAAGCATTTTTCTCCCGGAAGGGCAAAGCTGTTTTCGCTGTTAATAAATATGGCAGTTTGGTTGCGTGCAGGGCTTTCGTTTGCAAAGCGGATTTTGAGTCGTATCGCACTTCCTTTGGCAGATGCTGCATTGTTTTTTGGCGGAATGGCCTTTTTAAAAGATTACTGGGCACATAAAAGTGGCATTTATTATCCCTATTCGTTTTTGTGGGTTGCAATTCCGCTTTACACATGCGCTTGGCTTCTCGGAATCTGGTTTCAGGGAGCTTATGAAAAGCCTTACAAATGGAGCAATGCCATTAAAGGTGTTTTTTACGGAACAGTTTTGATTCTTCTGGTTTATGCTATGCTGCCGGAGTCGCTGCGTTATTCGCGCTTTTTAACATTAGTTGGAGCGGCATGGGCCGGACTTGCGGCAGTGGGTCTAAGGCTTAGTTTCAATTTAGCTGCATACCGAAGCCTTTTACCCGACAGGAATGAGCGCAGACGTGTTTTAATAGTTGGCGAATTGCATGAAGCCGGCCGAATTAAAGATATGCTGTTACGTTCGGGGCAAAAACACGCGTTTATTGGATTGGTATTCCCGCATGAACAAGATGCATATGCAGCAGAATTTGTGGGAAGTTTGAGTCGTATTAAAGAATTGGTTGAAGTATTCGCGGTTGATGAAGTTATTTTTTGCGGTAATGATTTAAGCAGCGGACAAATTATGGACCGAATGGCAGAGATTGATATTCCTTCGCTTGAATATAAAATTGCTCCGCCGGAAAGCCTGTTCATCATCGGAAGCAATTCGATTCAAACAGATAGTGATTATTTCGTGATAGGGTTAAATTCCATCCTCAAGCCCGAAAACAGAAGGAAAAAGCGCGCATTCGATATCGTTTTTTCGCTGGTTGTACTAGTTTTATTTCCATTGACACTGCTAATTTCTAATCCGCTAAAGGTGTTCGGAAATGCCATCCAATGCCTTAGGGGTAAATTAAGTTGGGTTGGTTATGCAAGCAGAAACAATGTGCACGGCTTACCTAAAATTAAACATGGCGTTTTAACTCCGCTCGATGCTTTTAGCTTCCCGGTTCATGAAATTGAAATAATTGAACAGGCCGATATTTTGTATGCAAAAGATTACCGCTTGAGCAGTGATATCGGTATTGTTTTTCGTGCATTAGGAAAGATTGGGCGTAAGATTCAAGCCGGTAATTGAACTATTGGTATTGGTTTGAGAATTAATATTGCACAAAAAATGTAACCTTATTAAACCTATTAAAGTACTATCTCGTGCTTATCTATTTGCAGCATAATTTCACAAAAAGGTAAATTAATTTCAAGACGCATGTTAAATCGAATGAACAAAATTCTATCTATCATTTGTGGTTTTTTCTTTATCTCCTTAAGCCTTTCGGCACAAATTGACCAGGAGTTTTGGTTTGCACCGCCCGACTTAACGCAGGGCACACAAGGAGAAATTAATGGTGGCGCATTTCGCGACAGGCCAATTCGTGTAGTAATCTCCACTTTAACAGATGCTGCGCAGGTAACAATTTTACAGCCTGCGAATTTAATTGGCTTTCCAGCTATTGTAGTGAATCTTGCGGCCAATTCTACACAAACCGTGAATCTCACCTCCTTCATCGATCAGATAGAAACCCGCACGCCCGATTCGGTTATGAATACCGGGATTTTGGTTCGTTCAACGGCGCCAATTACAGCCTACTACGAATTGGGTGCTGCCAATAACAAAGACATCATTGCATTGAAAGGGAAAAATGCAAACGGAACGTTGTTTTTCACTCCTTTTCAAACTTTCTGGGAAAACGCACGAACGCTTGGCGGATCTCCCTACATTCCTCAGCCGCGCTCAGGTTTTGCAATCGTAGCAACCGACGATACGACGAATGTTACAATTACTCCTTCGATTGATATTCTCAATCACCCGGCGGGAATTCCATTTACGATTCAATTAAACAGAGGGCAAACCTATTACTGCGAAGCTATCGATTACCTGGGGGCATCAAAACCGGGTGGAACAAAAATAGAATCCGACAAGCCGGTTGCAGTAACCGTTAAGGATGATATGATTGATTTGAACCCACCGCCAATTGGCGATGAGGGTGGAGCCGACTTAGCCGCCGATCAATTAATCTCGGTTGAGAATTGTGGATTCAAGCATATTGTGGTTCGTGGCGATTTGGCCAACGGTCTCGACAAAGTAATTGTTTGCGCAACAGAAGATTCTACGGAAATTTTTGCCGATGGAAATCCTTTGGCAGTAGATACACTCAACGCCGGAGAGCAGTATGTGTATTCGTTTACCGCTGCAGCAGGATTTATTCAGGGAAACAAGCCAATTTATGTACTTCACATTTCGGGTGTAGGCGATCAGATAGCCGGTGCTGTAATTCCTTCTTTAGAATGTACCGGTTCCAATCAGGTTGGATTTAACCGATTGGGAAGTGCGAATTTTAAGTTAAATGTTACGATTAAAGCCGGAAGTGAAGGCAATTTCTTGCTGAATGGTAATCCCAATATTATTACAGCTTCCGACTTTCAGCCGGTTCCCGGAACGAACGGTGAATGGGTGTATATGCGAAAGGCGTTCACTACGGCCGAAATACCAGTAAATGTCGGAACATTGCTTCAAAATTTTAGTGATGAGCTTTTCCACATGGGTTTAACCTACCAGGCTGGTGCAAGTTGTAATTATGGATATTTCACCAATTTTTCATACCTCGAACTTGGCATTAACCGCCAACTATGCTTAGGCGATACGGCTACATTGGATGCCGGTCCGGGTAAAACATCCTACCTGTGGAGCACAGGCGATACAACACAAAAAATTACCGTTTTCGAGCCGGGTACGTATTATGTAGAGGTTTTAAGTGGTAACGAATGTTATGCTACAGATACCATCACCGTTACCAATTATCAGCCACCGGTTACCATTCAGGCAGCGCGCGATACCATTTGCGAAGGATCTCAATTGTTGCTCACTGTTCCGGGCTCGTATTTATTTGAGTGGCAGGATGGCAGCAGCGATCCATTTTTCATCGTGAGCGATTCGGGTCAATATTATGTAACCGTAACCGATTTCCAGGGTTGCCGCGCACGCGATACCATTCAAATCTGGACATCGCCCAGACCGCCCTCACCTATAGCATCCATTTCTCCGTTTGATTCAAGCATAACAGGCGATACCCTGTGTGCAGGAGAGCCGATTGAAATGCTGCTTTCGAGCGTGTCGGAAGCCGATGGTTACGGATGGATTGGCGCCAACAATACCATATTCAACGGCCAATCCCTTTCATTCCCCAATTCAATTCCACAAAACTCAGGAACGTATCTCGGCTTCTGTGTTAAAGATGGTTGCGAATCTTTCCCCGACACACTTACGATTCTTGTTAATCCTACTCCGGAAGCGTATATCGGTTTGGCCGATACGGTTTGCGATGTTTCGACGATTACGCTAGATCCGGGCGCCGGAGATAATTTAACATACGAATGGCAGGACGGATCAAACAACCAAACCTTAACGGCAACTGAGACCGGCTTGTATTGGGTAGAGGTTTCAAATGCGTTTGAATGTTCGAAGCGCGATTCGGTTGAATTGTTCTTTTCAGCCAGTCCGGCCGATGCCAACCTAAGTACGAACGGACAGCTGATTGATCAGTTGAATGGTTGTATTGGCGATAATCTTGACTTTTCTGTGCAATCAACCGAAGGAACAATGTATTACTGGATACTCAATGGTGATACTACAATCACCGATAGTGATGCCTTTAGCCTAACACTTGCAGATACACTACAGTCGGGTTCGTTGTATGCATATTACATGGGCAATGGTTGTCCATCGGTTGCCGATTCGCTGGTCCTTGATGTTAATGTATCTCCCGAATTCCAGTTCCTGTTTTCAGATTCGACCATTTGCGAAGGAACTTCACTGTTACTTGATGCAAGTATAGGTGCTGAAATAAGCTATCTATGGCAAGATGAATCAACAGATGCTCAATTAACGGCATCGGCATCGGGTATTTACTGGGTCGAGCTTGAGAACCAATTTAACTGTACCGTGCGCGATTCGGTCGAAGTGACCTTGATACCATTGCCCGAAAATCCGGTGATTTCTGGAGATGCATCGATTTGCGAGAATCAACAGCTTGTGCTCGTTTCCAATGAGGAAGAAGGCGTTACCTATGTTTGGGTTACACCAAACGGTAATGTGCCAAACGATTCGCTCGTATTGGACAATGCAGAATCGGGAACATATTACCTGATTGCAAATGTTGATCGTTGCATCAATGACAATCCGGATTCGGTTGTAGTTAGCATCAATGCACTGCCTGAATTTGATTTAGGCGAAGATCAATCTTTGTGTGGCGGCAATCCATTACCGCTTGCAGGGCCTGATGGAATGAGCAGTTATTTCTGGACAAACGGAAGTGTAACGCAAGCAACCGAAGCCGGTGTTGGCCCAATCAGTTTGACCGTCGCAGACACAAATGGCTGCGAATTCAGCGATGCCATAATCCTAACGCAAAGTTTGCTCGCTGCAGCCTTTAGCTCAGATCCTGAAACTGGTGCACAAACAGGCCAACAAGTAGCATTCACAGATCAATCGACTGGTGTTCCTGTTTCGTGGACCTGGAGTTTTGGCGATAATTCGGGTGCGAACACTCAAAACACTTCTCATTCCTATACTGCTGAAGGAGAGTTGACTGTAACACTTGTTGTTGAAGATGCTCAAGGTTGCACCGATACCCTTTCACGCATATTTACCGTGTCGAATGCCGTTAAAGCACCTAACAGTTTTACGCCCAACAGCGATGGATTCAACGATTTCTTTGTCGTAGCAGGATTGGGAGCATTTCCAGAGTCGGCTTTGGCTGTGTACAATCGCTGGGGCGATGAAGTGTACGTAAACACCGATTACCAGAACAACTGGATCGGTGATGTATTGCCGGATGGTGTATACTTCTATGTCTTGAAACTTTCTGGAGGAGAGGTATTGTCGGGTGATGTGACGATAAAGCGGTAAAAAGGAAATTACCATAAAGCTAAAGCCCTGATTTTTCAGGGCTTTTTTAATTTTATCAAACTCGGAGTATTATTCCTTATTTTTCGGCGTTATTCGAATAATTATGCGTGGATTTCAACTCCTTTTCTTTTTGCTGTTGAATGCAGCATTCCTGCAGGCTCAAAAAGAATACAGTACGAGTAATAAAAAGGCGATTCGTCTCTTTGAGGAAGGTCTTGAAAATTATCAGTATAAGAGAAATGATGCAGCCTACACTTTCCTTCAAAAGGCGGTAGAGGAAGCGCCTGAATTTTTTGAGGCGCAGCTTACACTTGCCGATTTGTGCCTCGATATGGACAAGGCAGAGCAAGCCCGAACGAATTATGCCGCCGCCGCACGCATCATGCCCGATCGCTTCCCGCCTTTATACCTCCGTTGGGCGCAGGCCGATCTGGCACTTGCAGCTTTTTCGGATGCCGCAAAACACCTCGAACAGTTTCTTGCTTATCCTAAAATCTCTGAAGAAAACCGAAAAAAAGCGAATCGATTGCTTCGTAACGCCCGCTTCGCCGAAGTTGCTGTTCAGCACCCGGTCGAATTCAAACCCGAAAACCTCGGACCTGAGATCAATAGCATACATAGCGAATATCATCCTTCCATTACCGTCGATGAGCAAACCATCATTTATACACGCATGCGTCCTGCTGATGCACTCACCGACAATGGCGGATCAAAGGTGGAAGAAGATTTTTACATCAGCGAGAAAGAAGAAGGAAAATGGCGCAATGCAATACCAGTTGGTCCACCGCTAAACTCGCACGGGAACGAAGGCGCACATAGCCTTTCGCCCGATGGACGAACGATTTATTTTACGGCTTGCGAGCGTCCGGGCGGGTTGGGCAGTTGCGATTTGTATGTTTCGGAGCGCAGGGGGAATGTGTGGTCGACACCTGTTAACCTGGGCGAATCTGTGAATAGTCCAACCTGGGATGCGCAACCAACCATTTCGGCCGATGGACAAATGCTTATTTTTGTTAGTCGTCGTGCCGGTGGAAAGGGTATGTCTGATCTATGGTGTGTCGAGAAAGAAGTGAACGGATTTTGGGGGCAAGCCTACAACCTGAGCGATTCGCTCAACACAGATCAAGACGAATCAGGGCCTTTTCTGCATCCCGACGGGCGTAGCCTGTATTTCTCGTCCTCAGGACATCCCGGAATGGGAGGCCGCGATTTTTTTGTTAGCCGAAAGAATGCGAATGGCAAATGGTCTGCTCCTGTAAATTTGGGCTATCCGGTAAATACAGCTTCAGACGAGTCGCATATGATCATAAGTGCTGATGGTGCATTCGCTTATTTCAGTTCAGATAGGCCCGGTGGATTAGGTGTAAAAGATATCTATCGTTTTGCACTTGACGAAAGAATAAGACCAGCTGCGGTAACTTTCATGAAAGGCATCGTGCAAAATGCAAAAACAGGTGCAAAGCTCGAAGCGCGTTTTGAAGTAATTGATGTGTACACGGGACGCACCATGGCCGTGAGTAAAAGCGATGCACAAAGTGGTTCGTTTCTGGTTAGTTTACCCGCGGGCTCGTCGTATGCTGTGAATGTAAGTGCGCCCGGCTATTTATTTTTCTCCGAAAACTACACCCTCTCGAAAGAACTTAATCCATCGGATGTGTTTCAGGCGAATATCAATTTAACTCCAATTGCGGCAGGCGAGAAAATTATTCTTAAAAATATCTTCTTTGCCAGCGGATCATCCAAACTCGAAGAAACCAGTAGGGCAGAACTGAAAAAATTGAAGGATTTCCTGAACACAAATTCAACACTTAAAATCGAAATTGGCGGGCATACCGACGATGTTGGTGCCGATGATGCCAATCTGAAACTTTCGCAGGAACGTGCAAGCGCGGTTAAAGCATATCTGCTCGAAAACGGAATTTCTGAACTGCGCGTTTCGGCCAAAGGGTATGGCGAAACCAAGCCGGTGGCAGCCAATGCAAACGAGCCAGGCCGCAAGCAAAACCGCCGAACCGAATTTACTATCTTACCCTAAGTGACGCTCCGACAAAGAATAATTCAGATTGCTTGCCAACCGAGCGCTTGGTTTGTTTTTTTTGCATTTTTTGCAGCCGGTATTTCGATTCAGTCGTTGCTGCTTGGACTTAAAGATATTGGTGGAGTAATTCACACGCATTATAACAATTACATCATTTTTAAATACTCCTTCCTGCATTTAACTGATGGAAAGGATTTGTACGTGCATTATCCATCCGATCAGTATGATTTGTTTAAATACAGTCCGGGCTTTGCAGTGCTATTCGGCTTGTTTGCCTTTATGCCCGACTGGCTTGGTTTGATTTGTTGGAATATTCTCAACGCTTTGTGTTTGGTACTTGGAATCCATTTGCTCAAAGGCCTTACAGCTCAGAAGAAGGCACTGGCTTTGGGAATCTGCGCAATCGAATTGTTTACAAGTTTGCACAATGCGCAAGCGAATGGTTTAATGGCAGGATTGATGATTTTAGCGCTGGCAATGCTGCAACACGAGAAGATTGCCTTAGCGACATTATTTGTTGCACTTGCCTTTTTCATAAAATTATTCGGAATTGTAGCATTCAGTTTGTTTCTCTTTTTTCCGCACAAAGGCAGAATGTTCGTATGGGCAATTTTCTGGTTTGCCTTGTTGAGTTTTTTACCGCTGCTATTTGTTGACTGGAATCAGTTCGTATTGCTTCACAAAAGCTGGTTTACATTGCTTACGGCCGATCATGGACGCAGCTATGGCTTTTCGGTGATGGGCTGGCTTTACTATTGGTTCGGATTAGAGCTTGATAAATCCATTGTTTTGCTCTTAGGTATACTCAGCTTTGTTGCACTGTTGTTTCGCGTGAGATGCTATCCGAACAACGAGTACAGACTAAAAATGCTGGCGCTGGTGCTTCTTTGGGTGATTTTGTTTAATCACATGACCGAATCTCCTACCATTGTAATTGGAATGGCAGGTGCTTCGATTTGGTTTATTTCCGGAAAAAGAAATACGTTGAATGAAGTCTTGATGGTTTTTGCTTTCGTTTTTACCTCGCTTAGTTCTACCGATTTGTTTCCGGCATTTGTGAGAAGAGAGATTATTTATCCCTACGTGGTGAAGATATTCCCGCTCATTCTGATTTGGATGAAGCTAATAGCAGATATCGTAAGGCTGGATGCCGATAAACCTAATACCGGCAATGAAACTGTAGCGTATCAACAATAATTACAGTTGAGTCCAGCGCGACGTTATAACCATCATCAACTACAATTCGGTAGGTAGAGTCTTTTTTCGTGTCATAAACACGAAAAACATCCATGGATCCATAATTCGGATATTGTTTGTAGAGTTTAGGATCACACAACATTCTATTCGTGCATGGTTCACGTGGAATTTCTGGGGTATTACCATGTTCCATGTAGTAAAGTTCTTCATCGGTCATGTGCCTTAACTTGTAGTTCTTGCAAGCGGAAAGGGATAACACGGAAACAATCAACAGAAAAGCCTTCATAGTAAAGATTGCTTAAGATGAAGTATGGATTTCTTTACATACCGTACAAATTAATTGGTAAAGGCTGATTTACTTTATTCTGGAAACAAACGTGCTAGATCAATTATTGGAAAAAGCAAAATGACCCAATTCCAATAATTCAATTATGAAAAGCAGGTAATGCTGTTCTTTCTTTATTCTTTATGCGCAGCTTTTTTTGAGGAGCCATCCGTAAAATGGACTTCTGTAATTGTCACAAAGACCTTCGTGGCATCTTCAACCCATATGCCTTCAACATCTTCGAAAACTTCACCCGGTTTGGCAGGTTTAATAAAATTTCCGGATTGCCATTTCCCGTCTCGCTTGTCTTTGTATGCTTCGAAGTTATCGTAAAAATAGGCTTTCCACTTTACGCCATCTACTTCTTTATCGGTATTGTTTTTAAATTCCACGTAATATCCCGCATTAATTCCAAGTGTATTTTGAGTTGCGGCTTTAACAACATCAATACCGGCAAGTCCTTTATTTTTTTGAGCGTATATAATGTTCGAGAGCCCTAGTATAGCAAGGGTGAGAACGAAGTGTCGAAGCATAATTGGGTATTATTTAAGGTTTTATTTATTCGGTCAACGATGATTTGATTTTGATTATTGTGGATAAAGCAAAATTAAAAAAATCGCTAAAGGATATATTGAAATGAATGGATGACTACTTTTTATTGGAAAATGAAAAAACAATCCATCCACCAAAGCATCCTAGGCTATTGAATAAAAAATCCCAGATATCGGCATAACGATCTACGTAAAACGCTCCCTGCAAGATTTCGATTAATCCACCATAAGCAACACAGGCCAATGTAATAAGTCCCGGTTTTGAAATTGAACGGCCGAGACAAAGCCAGTTGAGGTATAACCATTCCAGCAACAAAAACACACCGAAGTGGGCTATTTTATCGAAGTTCACGATGTGCACATCGGGCAAATCGCGGCCTGGAAGTAAGGTGAGTATACTAACTATGAGTGTCCAGAGCAGGGCTGGACCTGCTTTCCGGAAAATCATGCATTAATGACCGATAAGTTTCTTGTATTCGGCTGCACCCAGTAAACCATCTCGCGATGAAGCATCGCTCAATTTTACGCGCACCATCCATCCGGAGCCATATGGTTCTGAATTCACGATAGCAGGATCGGCTTCAAGTCCTTCGTTGAATTCCAGAATCTCTCCCGAAACCGGCATGTATAAATCCGAAACGGTTTTTACTGCTTCTACCGTTCCAAAAACTTCACCGATAGAAAGCGTGTCTCCAACAGTATCGACCTCTACATAAACGATATCGCCCAATTCGCCTTGCGCAAAATCAGTAATTCCAACGGTTGCAACGTCACCTTCAATGCTAACCCACTCGTGGTCTTTGGTGTACAATAAGTTTTCTGGGAAATTCATATGCGTATTTTAAGGGTCAAACCTACCAATTTTCATGATTCGGTTCAAGCATGTAGAAAAATTTAATTCACTATTGATTCAAGGTAAACCGAACGCTAACACCAAAATTCGTATTCGAATTCGGGAACTGATTCGAAATGAAAGGTTTGTTCATAATGCGATCGAAGAATAAACGAAGCGTTACCTTTTGGTTAATCACATAATCGGCCGAGAATTTAATGCTGATGTTCTGCTGACCTGCCGAAAGAATTGGATCGAACAAGGTTTGGCCTTCAACCGGCACGCGACGAACAACGGTTTTATTGGTTCGCACCGTTACATCTCCGCGGATATTCAGATCGCTTTTAATCTTTTTACCCGAGCCCTGAATCTTAAACGGCAACTCGAAATTCTTCACAATATAGCCCGTTCCAATTGTAATCTCGCGGCCTGTTACATCGGTAATCTGCGAGTTCTGTAAACTCAGTGAAAGGTCGCGGCTGCGGCGGAATTCAATCTTGGTAATCAAGCTGTTTTTCCAAGTCATGTCGATGTTAAACAAAGGTCCGAACTGCTCCGAAACAGATGCCATCAACACATTGTACTGCGGAATAATGTTGCCGGTTGGATCGATTGCATTCGGATTCTGTAGCGCAAGCAGATTGGTTGTAAAGGAGCCTACATTGAACGTAGAACGGAATCCATGTCCAAGTGATATCGATTTGAAATATTTCTTAAAGAATGCAAGTTTCGTTAATCCGTCGTAGGTGATTCGCCAATTTGGCTTCGGAATTCGCTGGAATAAACTCAATTCCTGTAAGCTCGGATCGGTTCCGGTGTAGGTAGCAAGGAAGGTAAGCAACAAGACATCCTGTTGGGTTGAGCCATACCCAACAGGATATCCGGTAAGCGGATCTATCGAATTGGCACTCAGACGCGACGCAATTGCTTTTCTGTTTTGAAGGAAGCGATCAAATTCGCCCGAGGTGTGCAATTTGTTGTCGAGTCGGCCAAACGCAGTTCCCCAGGTATTCGTTGAAATCGAGAAGTTGCCTGTTTTTAATGTACTTAACTCTTCAAACAGACCTGTATTGGCATTGTATTTATAAATCGTTGTGAAATTCTCGGAATAATTCCGGTTCGCATTAATGGTAATTCGCATTCCTGGTAAGGGCTCGACGGTGGCGTTCCAGGTTAAATTGCGCGCAAAGGTTTTCGAATAAGCGTTGTTGAAGGATGTATCGCGGGTAAGTGCACCGCGTTCTACCATCAATTTTCGGATATCGGTCTGATCGCCGAAAAGGAATCCCGTTGTAGGTGTTTTTGCACTCCAGTCTCGTCCAATTGATCTGCTCGAATTGATGTAACCCGGCAATACGGTTCCATTTGTTTCGGTGTAATTGATGGAAACGTTCTTAAGCATCATCAGGAAGCGTGCGGCATTTTCGAGCACCAAATCAAATGGTGTGTCTTTTTTCTTGGTCGAATCTTTCTTGGCTTTATCTGTTGGCGCTTTTGGATCTTTTGGGTCCTTTGCTTTGCTTTGTTTCTTCTTGTCTTGCGCGCCCGGTTTTTTCTGATTTACTTTCTTCAGGTAAGGTACTTTGTTGTATAACTGCACCAGGTTCGCCTGCCCGCTTAAATTAACGTTCGCCGAGTTGGAAATGATATTTCCAAAAGGGTTTTGAATAAACTGGTCGGTACCCGCCGTATCGGCAACTAGTGGAGCAGCAACCCAACTGAATGTTGATGCGTAAGCCAGTGTCCCGCTTGCGAAACTCAGCAGCGGAATTTTCGAAAGTGGAAGTGTGTAAGAAGCGTTGAAGTTGTGCTGGTAATTGGTGTTTCGTCCGCCCTTTCTTAAATTTCGTACTACCGAATCGCGCTTCGATTGTGTATCGATGGCTCCCGGCTCTTCGTCGACACGACTTTGATTCGTTGCCATAAAATCGATTTGCAGCGATTTGGTAAGCGGAAGTTTGATATCGTAAATACGCTGCCACGTGAACGACTTAAAGTAGGTGGTATCGATTTTTAATAATGCAACATCCGAGGTATTGCGAATTTTCTGTTCGTTGAAGTCGCGGGCAACATCCGATCTGAAAGCGAGTCGCGATGGAACAGGGTTGAGGTTGATATCCTTGATTAAGTCGAACCACTTCGACTTCCCAAATAGTTTAACCTTCTTAAATGGCTCTATGGAAATTGGCTTAGGTGCGTACGTGTAGCCCAAACCAATATCATAGTTTTTGGTATAATTGAATTCAACCTGTGGCGAACGCTGGAAATTATCAGCAAAGGCATAGGTTAAATCAAAATTTTCAATATCCCAGGGCATTGCCAAGTTGCTTGCTTGTCCGCGGTTTTTACGCACGTTTGTAAAGTTTACACTGCGGCGTTTCTGGTATGTTTGAGACAATTGGCGAAGCGAATCGCGCGCACCCTCGCTGGTCTGATAATCGAGCGCTGTATTGAAACGCACGTCGGCATCGAGCGGATTGAATTGCGGATTGCTCATAATCTCGCCAAACTCCCAATACAAGGGAACACTCAGGTTCCATGGTTTCGGGAAGAACTTGCCCATCTCGAGGTTCGAAATAATGCTATATGAACTAACGTTATCGCGGCTCCTTTCTGCCGGTTTTTTTTCGATGCTTCCGAATCCAAAGGTAGAATGACTTCCGGCAAGCGCTACAGTTCCCAAGTCGGCCAACTTTGCAGTAACACGTGCATTGGCTGCCCATCCACCTGCCTCAAAATAATCCGACACGCGCAATTCGTTCATCCACACTTCGGCACAGGCAACCGAACCATCGTCGGGCCATGGATTGTCTTCGTCGTTCTGAGGATTGCGGATACCAATCATCATCGTTTTAACACCCGAAATTTGAGGAACACCCACAACAGTGATACGATTTTCGGGCTGACTTGGGTCGTTGGTATAGTACGCTTCGTTTAGCTGTATATCCGGATTTCCGATCATCGCCCGGTTGCGCTCAACCTTTGCACTTGTAAGCGCCTCGAGTGTAAAGTCGAAACTGTTTGCCCACACATCTTCCGGATTGCTTGTTCCATCCGGTGTGCGTTTCAGCGGAATCTCATATTCATAATAGTTATTCACGAAATCGGTACCTAGGCGAACAAATGCGGTAATCTGATTGTCGGGCCACTGGTTGCCATTCATCGCCTCGGCGTGAACTTCCATCTTAATGCGCTTATATGCCCGCACATCGAGATTGGTATTTTTATACACCGCACGCGCTTCGCCATCTTCGAGGTTACAAACCCGCATCTGCAGCGATTGCTCATTTAACTGCTGTAAGTTTGTTGTTGTAACATCAACCTCGCGTCGGATTTGTGGAGGCAACACATAATTAACCGGCGTTTTTTCTCCATTCTCCTCAATATTCACGGTCGAAACCTGGAAGGTTGTGTTGAGGTCGTTGCCTAAAAATAAACCGGGTTCTTTCAGGCTATACTCAAAACGACGCCACTCAGCACGCACAAGTTCGAGACGTGCCATACGTGCTACCACCGGCTCCGAGAAGTTGTGGAAGAACATCCGGATAAAACGAATCGAGCGGAAATCGCTCACCGATCCTACCTTCGAGGTAAATGATCGAATCGGTACCCTAAATTGGTACCAGTTTACATCGATTGGCTGCCCATTATTCAGCTCACCGCGACCAGCAACCTTATCGATTATATAATTTTGACCAACCACCATATCCTGCGGACGAAGGCTGATGCGGTACTGGAAATAGCTTTCAGCTGCACTGAGTGTGTTATCGCGATTTATGTCCTCAATATTGGGTAATGGATTTGCCGCTGTAGGGTATGGTTCAATTGGATCTTCGCCCAGCCGCGAGTTGCCTTCAAGGCCGTTGTATAGAGTGTAGCGTGTCAGAATATCAGCTTCCTGCGCATCCCAAAACTGCGTATTCCGGAAGAAGCGATAGTCATCTGCCGATGGATCTGCCTCAAATCTACTGTATGCATCAGGCGTCAAAACCGACTGTACAGACTGCAGGTAATCGCTAAAAAACACACGCTCCGAATCGCTTGGTAATCCGTCGAGACCAACATCTTGCAATGGCCTTGACTCCGGATTATTGTCGAAGGCATTTACAAGTGGCGGCGAGGTAGGATATTTTCCCCAGGTAGTTGTGTCGAAATTGGTGTTGTCGGTTGTAACAGGCAATCCGTTCTCGAAACTCTGCTGCCCGTCGCGCAAAACATCTTCAGAGATATTCCCGATGTTGAGGTAGAAGTCTCCTCCCGTTCCGCTGTTGATGGCTGTTCCCGGGCCCAGACCTTCTGCAAATGGATCCATCATCCAGAATTCGATGTAGTCGATGTTTGCCGACTCGAAATCGGTCGTTTCAACGCGACGCATAATTCCACCCCAGCGGCTTTGTGGATTTTTAAGTGTTCCATCGGCATTCAAGCCTGCAGAATATTCTCCTGCATTTATATCGTAATTGTATGGCCCGCGAATGCGAGGATCAAAATGCAAGTCTAAAACAGGCATAATTTGTACCTGCCCGTTTGGCCGCGCCTTGTTGGGGAATATTTCCGTTTCAACAATCTGCCGCATGAAGTTATTCGACTGCATCGGCGCATCCTGAATATGAGCCGGTGTTGTATTTCCGTTTCGTGCAAAAAGAGGGTCGATGGTGTACCAGTTCAGTCGGGCGCGGTTATAATTGTACGCGCGTGCATTGAATAAATCGCCCTCGCGCAGTAAATTCGGCTGACCGGCGGGTGTTGATGCGATAAACCAGTTTCCGAAATTCCGAATGTCGATGGTCGATTCGGCCCCTTCAAAATCATCGATATACGAAAGCCCGTCTTTCCCAATAATTCTTGAGTGGCCCGGAATAAGTTTGGCTGTTTCCCAGGTTGCCGTAATGGTCGACATTTCTTTCGTCGAGTAGAATGGAAGTTTATCGACCATCCGCGTTAGCCAACGCGAATCGCGCTTTATGTTACCGTCGAGTCCAATCACCGTGTTCGAAATCGGTTCATCGCCAATGTTGATTTTTTGCGTCATTGGCCGCTCGGTGAGGTTCATGATGGTTGCGCCCAACCCAAAATTCTTATCGATCATGTAATCGAAATGCGCACCCATAAGTCGCTTACTTTGGATGGCAAAAAGCGTATTGGTTTCGAGCGAGATGTTGATGGGCGTCTGGGAATTGAGCAAGCCTTGGTTGATAATGCGCACACGTCCCAAAGCATAATCGACGGTATAATCAACATTTTCGGTAAGCGGAACGCCACCAGCTGTTACAGTTACCGAACCCTGTGGCACGTTCATCGCGTTAAGCGAAATTTCAGAGCCCGATGCCGATTGATACGAACCCTGCAGGTAGAAGCGATTGTGCTGCGCATCAAGCTGTGCAAGCGGTTGCGTGGTTGTGTAGAGCGAGTCGAATGCGTATTTGTTTGCCAGCGGTAATTCGGCCGGCAACTCGAATTTGCCCCTCAAGAACGTTCTGAACGGCTCGCGCATCGGGAAGATAATTCGTCCTTTATCGGCCTGAATGGTCTTTCCTTCAATGAAATCGAAGAAACCATCGGCTTGCGGATCGCTTTGATTATTGAGTCGGTCGAGATTGAACAACTGAAGCAGGATTTTTCCGTTCACGTTTTGCCCTTCGGGAATCACGTTCATCTTAACCGATGTCTTCTCATCCTGGTACAGAATGTTCAGCTTGAAATTATCTTTACTAATCTGGTAACCATTCAACGAATAGATGTTTTTCATCATCAGGTTCCAAATGGGCTTCTGCGTAAAAACCTGCGTGCTTTTAAGGAGTTTCAGCACCAGTGAACCGGTTCCCTGTACATCGGTCGAAAATTCACCCACTTGGTACACCTGCTGGCCCTGACTTGTATTTACGGTATACTGGTATGCAACGGCGAGTACCTCGTCGGCATTGAGCGATTGGTTCAACGAAACGTAACCCAGTAAAGGATTTAGCGTGTATTCGTTGGGATTCAAGAGGCGGGCATTCTGCAAAAATTCGAAGTCAATCGCCGGAACCATTTGCGGGGTAAAGCTTCCAGGATTGCTCAGAACATCGTTGGTTTTATTCCGAAAATCGGGATACAAGGCAATCAACTGATTTGCCTGCAGGTTGTTGTTTTCGTTTCGCGGAAAAATACTTGCACCCGGCAATTGCTGGGTGTAGGAGTTTGTTCCGTTGTTGAAATAAGAAGGGTCGTATTCGCCCGCATCTGCAAATGCAGCGATATTGCGCACATTGGTTGTGGCGTAGGTTCGGTTCGTAATGTATACCTCAACACGCGTTACATTAAATGGGGAGGTAACATTCGGAAGCGTTGCCATCGACTGGTCGTACCGGTCTTTAAACCATTGCGAGAGAAAGAAATGTCGGTTTGCATCGTAGCTCGATGCCGATACTTCAAATTTCTGCGTTTGCGCACCGCCCTGTACGGCAATGTTCTTTCGGTCGCCTTGCTGTTGAGAGAAAATAGTTGTTGCGGTGAGGCGACCAAACTTGAGCTTGGTTTTCACCCCCATCAAACTTTGTGAACCGGTAATGAGGGTTCCGGTTAATGGCATGTTTACGTTTCCGGCTTCGAGTAACTGAATAATTTCGTCCTCCTTGCCTTCGTATTTAAGGTTTACCTTGTTGTCGAAGTTGAAACCCGTTTCGGTGTTGTAATTGGTTTGAAGCTGAATCTTATCGCCAATCTTTCCAACAACATTCATTTGAATTTTCTGCTGGAAGTTGAATGAACCCACACGCTGCTGGCGAATTGGAAGTGCCGGATTCTGAGTTCTGACAAAGTTTCCTCCAAAAATCAATTCGGCAGAACCCTGCGGACGAATATCAATTACATTGCTGCCAAAGATTCCGGCAAAGGCATCGCCCGGAACAATAATGCGCGGTTGAAAGCCTTTCTGTTTCGCCACATCATCGCCTGCAACACGATCGCGCCAATTGCGCAAAATGGCATTGTCGAATTCCTCATCGAGGTACTCCTGAAAACTCCTGTAATCGGGATACCTAAAATTCAGATTCCCCACGCGGCTATTGATGTCGTATTCGTTCGTTTCAGTATTGAGGTCAACAGTGTTTGTGACGTTAGCAGGATCTTTTAGGAAGAAAGGATTCGGCGTCGGATCGGTTGGGTCAATATCTTCGTCATCGAAAGGGTAGGGTAGGTCAACGAGCGTATCGGTATCGGTGGTATCACCGGGCCCGGGCATTGCCTTGCCGGCCAGACTATACGGACTGCTGTTCGCACTCCATACGATAAAAAGCAGGAGCGAACAGACAACCGAAAAAGAAAGATATGTTGATTTGGTTTTCAAACGATGATGTAGCGCTTACGTTCCGACAATAGTAGGTCAGATCATTTTTAATGCATGTTTAATAAGTTCTTCAACGGTTAGGTTTTCGTTGCTCGACTTCAGGGCTTTATCAAGCGCTTTTTCTGCAGCGGCTTTGGGAAAGCCCAATAAAGTCAGAGCCGTTAACGCCTCAAATCGGATAGTATTGTGCGGTGATGAAAAAATTTCCTGTTGCAAATCGACCCCGTCAAATTTACCTTTCAAGTCGATGAGAATCCGCTGAGCTGTTTTCTCTCCAATGCCTTTTACAGCCTTCAGTTTAGCAACCTGCCCGAACATCACACATTCGGCAATTTCTTCGGCAGATAGCGACGATAAAATCATGCGTGCAGTCGATGCACCGACTCCCGAAACCTGAATGAGCATGCGAAATGTTTCGCGTTCGCTGCGTGTAGCGAAACCATATAGACTATGTGCATCTTCCTTGATTGCGAGGTGCGCATACAGCATCGTTTTTTCTTTTGCTGCAATTGCACTGAAGGTCGACAGGCTGATGTTGAGGTAATAACCGACACCGCCCGCATCAATCACTGCGTAGGTGGGTGTTTTTTCAACCAATGTTCCGGATATATAATCGTACATCGTTAACTGCGGTTTTGAGCGTCGACAACTGCTAAGGTAACCATATTCACAATCTCGCGCACCGAGCTTCCCAATTGGAGCACATGCACAGGTTTTTTCATGCCAAGCAACAATGGACCAATGGCTTCGGCACCGCCAATTTCCTGCATCAGCTTGTAGGCAATGTTGCCTGCTGAAAGATTCGGGAAAATTAAGGTGTTTACTTGCTGGCCTGCCAGTTTCGAAAACGGAAACTGTTCTTGAAGCATTTCACTGTTTAATGCAAAGTTGGCCTGCAATTCACCATCAACAATAAGGTGTGGATGCTTTTCGTGCAAAATACGAACAGCCTCGCGCGATTTGATGGAATCATCGCCTTCCGAAGATCCGAAATTGGCATACGACAGCAAGGCGATTTTGGGAGTGATGTGTAAATTCTGAACAGCCTGTGCAACCAACACGGTAATTTCGGCAAGTTCCTCGGCTGAAGGATTAATATTAACTGTGGTATCGGCAAAAAAGTACGGACCTTTTTTGGTCATCATAATGTATAAGCCTGCAACGCGTTTCAAACCATCGCGAATGCCGATAACCTGCAGCGCTGGACGAATCGTATCGGGATATTTGCGCGTGAGGCCCGAGATAAGTGCTTCGGCCATACCGGTGCGCACCAGCATTGAACCGAAATAATTCCGTTCGCGCATAATTTTGCGCGCCTCATAAATTGTGAATCCTCGGCGCTTGCGTAATTCATAGAACTCATCTCCAAACTTACCAACTCGTTCGGCCTCTTCGGAGCTACGTGGATCAATAATTTCCAGTCCGTCGATACGGATATTGTTTTCTTCGGCAATGCGCTCGATTTTTTCGCGGTTCCCCAACAGAATCGGAATGGCAATTCCTTCGTTTCTGCAAACCTGCGCTGCCTTAAGAATTTTATAATGATCGGCTTCGGCAAATACCACGCGTTTCGGATCGGTCTTGGCGCGTGTGGTCAATCGGTCGATGAGCTTGTTATCGAGCCCCATGCGCTGTGAAAGTTGTTCGGTATAGGCATCCCAATTGCTAATCGGCGCTTGGGCCACTCCCGATTCCATCGCCGCTTTGGCAACAGCCGGAGCAACCGTGGTAATCAATCGCGGATCGAGTGGCTTGGGAATGATGTATTCCGGGCCAAATTCAAGATTTGTTTTGTTGTAAGCCATGTTCACCATTTCGGGAACCGGCTGCTTTGCAAGCTCGGCAATGGCATACACCGCAGCCAGCTTCATGGCTTCGTTTATGGCTGTTGCGCGCACATCGAGCGCCCCGCGGAAAATGAACGGGAAGCCCAATACGTTGTTCACTTGATTTGGGAAATCAGAACGACCCGTAGCCATGATAATATCGGGACGTGCATCAACGGCATCGTTGTAGGTTATTTCAGGATCGGGATTCGCCAAGGCAAATACAACCGCTTTTGGCGCCATCGATGCAATCATGGTTTTCGAAACAATATTGCCTTTCGACAGGCCAACAAAAACATCGGCTCCAACCAAAGCTTCTTCGAGATTGGTAAAGGCTACATCGCGCGCAAAGCGCTGCTTTTGTGCATCGAGGTCGCTTCGTTTGGTCGAAATAACCCCGGTAGAGTCGCACATGATCAGATTTTCGGATTTTACGCCCAATTGCAAATACAAACTCGCACACGATATAGCCGATGCACCGGCGCCGTTAAACACCACGCGCACGTCCGAGATCTTCTTTCCGGCCAATTCCAATGCATTCAACAAGGCCGAGCCGGTAATAATCGCTGTTCCGTGCTGGTCGTCGTGCATAATCGGAATCGATAGCGCTTCCTTTAATCTCCGTTCAATTTCGAAACATTCGGGCGCTTTGATATCTTCCAGATTTATTCCTCCGAACGTAGGCGAAATTGCTTTCACGGTATTCACAAATCCTTCGATGTCGTTGGCATCAACTTCAATGTCGAACACATCGATGTCGGCAAAAATCTTGAACAAAACGCCCTTGCCTTCCATAACAGGCTTCGAAGCTTCGGGACCGATATTGCCCAATCCTAAAACGGCGGTGCCGTTTGAAATAACAGCAACCAAGTTTCCTTTTGCGGTGTATTTGTAAACATCGCCCGGATTTTCGTGAATTTCGATGCAGGGTTCGGCCACGCCAGGCGAATAGGCCAGCGATAAATCGCGTTGTGTGGAGGTTGGCTTTGTGGGCACAACCTGTATCTTCCCCGGTTTCCCTTTTGCATGGTAATCGAGGGCTTGTTTTTTTCTGTAATCGTCCATTTTTCGAGCATCACAGCGAAGCCATTTAATCCGACTTCACTTTTTCGCAAGCGCCAAAAATAATTCAAATTTTCAGAGCATCTTTCCTTTTTTTGTGTTTTTTCGACTATCTTTCTGATGTATTAAAATAAAAGACAATCAAGCAACATGAACAATTCAGCAGCGCCGCGAATTGCCGTATTAACCGGGGCTGGAATCTCGGCCGAAAGCGGCATTCGCACTTTTCGCGATTCAAATGGATTGTGGGAAGAATACGCCATCGAAGACGTGGCAACACCCGAAGCCTGGCAACGCAATCCCGAGCTGGTAACGCGCTTCTACAACATGCGCCGCATGCACTTGGCCGAGGTAATGCCCAATGCAGCGCATTATGCCCTTGCTAAACTCGAGCAGCATTTTCCCACAGTGGTTATTACGCAGAATGTCGACGATTTGCACGAACGTGCTGGCAGCAAAAATCTCATTCATCTGCACGGCGAATTGGTAAAACTGCGCAGCGTAAAAGGTCTGGGTACGTCGGTACATGTTGGCTATGAAGCAGTCGAATACGGAAAGCGAAACGAATCCGGCGATTTGCTTCGACCCGATATTGTATGGTTTGGCGAAGCGGTGCCACTCATCGAACCAGCCGCCGCCTATTTTGCGCAAGCCGAAATTGTATTGGTAATAGGCACTTCGTTGCAGGTTTATCCCGCTGCCGGACTTTTACACACGGCTCCACATGGAAGTAAAAAGTATTACGTCGATCCATCCGATTATTCTGGTCAGCCGATCGAGAACCTGAAACATCTTAAAGAACCGGCTAGTAAGGCCTTGCCTAAGCTTGTGGATGAATTGATTGCGTTACTGGTTTAGTTCAAGTAAATCATCCGCTTTAATTTCATAGTTGCCAGTGTAACGTCTATTTGTCTCTCCGTTTTTTGAATAAAAATAGGTGGTCGGCAAAGTATAAATCCCATATTCCTTAAACTTCTTCGGCAGTCTGTAAATCGGGAATGGCAGTGCTTCGCGTTCGGCAAAAAACGATAAGTCATCTCTCGCTTCGTCGCTTAGAAGAATAACCTGAACATTGTAACGCTTAAACAATTCGGCCTTTGCTTTCAAATCGGGCAGTTCGCGGCGGCAATCGATGCACCAAGTGGCGAAGAATTTTACAATCATGGCTCCGTTTTGTCCCGGATGAATTGTTATGGGCTCTCCACGTAGGGCTTCTACATCGAAACCCTCATTCGGTAAATCGGGTGCAATCCTGTATTTACGGTATTGGTATGCGCCCGCTATGGCTAATACTGCAAAAAGAGCGATTCGAACGAGGAATTGTCGCCCTGGTTTAGGCATTCAGACTTGCTTCAATAATCGAAACGCATTCGAGCAATTGAGTTTCGTTAATTACCAACGGAGGTGCAAAGCGAATGATGTTGCCATGCGTTGGCTTTGCCAATAATCCACGCTCCATCATGCGAATACAAATATCCCATGCCGAGACACCATCGTTTTCGTTTATTACGATGGCATTCAGCAAGCCCTTTCCTCTCACCAACTTTATTTTTGGATGGTTCATTCCCCGCAGCTTATTGCGCAACATTTGTCCCAATCGCTCTGCATTCTCAGCGAGTTTTTCGTCCTTTATAACTTCCAGCGCCTCACGCGCAACGTGGCATGCCAGCGGATTTCCGCCAAAGGTCGATCCGTGTTCGCCCGGTTTGATGCACAACATCACTTCGTCGCTGCTCAAAACAGCCGAAACCGGGTAAACTCCTCCCGAAAGTGCCTTCCCAAGAATGAGCAAATCGGGCTTAACCCCTTCGTGATCGCAGGCCAGCAATTTTCCGGTACGGGCAATGCCTGTCTGAATTTCATCGGCAATAAACAGCACATTGTGCTTTTTACAAAGGGCCGCAGCTTCTGCTAAAAATCCTTCGTCGGGAACGTTCACGCCTGCTTCGCCCTGCATGGGTTCAATAAGAAATCCGGCGATATTCGGATTCTTGAGCGCCTCTGCAAGTGCGTGTGTATCGCTGTATGGAATTACTAAAAATCCGGGCGTAAATGGACCAAAATCGCGGCGCGAATCGGGATCGGTCGAAGCCGAAACAATCGAGATAGTTCGCCCGTGAAAATTCTGGTCGCACACAACAATCAGCGCATCGTTTTGTGGAATACCTTTTTTCTGGTAGGCCCATTTGCGGCAGAGTTTTATTGCCGTTTCAACGCCTTCGGCACCTGTATTCATTGGCAATACACGGTCGTAACCGAAATACTGCGTAATGTAAGCCGAGAAGTTCGCAAACTCGCTATTATGAAAAGCACGTGAAGTAAGTGTAATGCGTTTGGCCTGCTCAATCAATGCATTGATAATGCGCGGATGGCAGTGCCCTTGGTTTACAGCCGAATAGGCCGAAAGGAAATCAAAATAACGCTTGCCTTCAACATCCCACACAAAAACGCCTTCGCCGCGCTCAAGCACCACTGGTAAGGGATGGTAATTGTGCGCGCTATGGTGCTCTTCGAGTTCTATGTATGCTGCGTTGCTTTGCATAACAGCCGTTGATGTTGTGTTGCTCATAAGCCTTCCCTCCTGAAAATTTTATGTGCACAAAGGTAATATTTTGCTCCACATCGTGCTTTTTTACCCAATTTGCAACGCGAAAATTAACGTGGGATGAAAAAGCAAAAAGTGGAACAGATTTACGAGCAACTTGAGATAAGCGGCATGGCATCGGATGGGCGAGGCATTGCTCGCTTAGATAACCTGGTTGTGTTTGTAGAAGGCGCCGTTAGCGGCGATGTTGCGGATGTTCGCGTATTCCGGAAAAAAAGCGGATACCGCGAAGCTTCGGTTATAAAATTCCACAAACAAAGCGATAAGCGCACCGAACCCGTTTGCCGCCATTATGGATTGTGTGGAGGGTGTACCTGGCAAAATCTGAAGTACGAAGAGCAGCTTCTGCACAAAGAAAAAACAGTACTCGATGCCCTACAGCGTATCGGTAAAATTGAATTGAGCGGGGTGCATCCGATTATGGGAGCGCCTGAAGTGTTTTCGTACCGCAACAAAATGGAATATACCTTCTCGGCATCACGCTGGCTTGAGGTTTCTGAATTGCAGGAAAACGATGGTCCAATCGATAAACGTGCGTTGGGATTCCACATTCCCGGTCGTTTCGATAAAATCCTTCCAATTGAAAAATGTTATCTGCAGGATGATACCGCCAATCGGATTCGCAATTTTGTGCGCGATTATGCTTTTGAGGCCGGATTCACATTTTACCATCCGCGCAGCCACGAAGGATTCCTGCGCAATTTAATGCTCCGCAATACGCGTTCGGGCAATTGGATGGTGGTGTTCAGCGCGACCGAGGACAATGAGGCTTTGCATACCATGATGGCTGCCGTTCGCGATAATTTTCCCATGGTTACGTCGCTCATGTATGCAGTAAATACCAAGAAAAACGATGTTTGGTATGATCTCGACGTCAAGTTGTTTTACGGACAAGCCTATATTGAGGAGCAAATGGAAGGCTTGCGTTTCCGTATCGGACCGAAATCGTTCTACCAGACCAATCCCGAACAGGCCGAACGCTTATATGGAAAAGTGCGCGAAATGGCACAATTGAGCGGCAACGAGCGTGTCTATGATTTGTATACCGGGACGGGAACCATCGCCTTGTTTCTGGCGCGCAATGCGGGATTTGTTACCGGTGTTGAATATGTTGAGGCGGCCGTTGAAGATGCGCGTATAAATGCAACCGAAAACGACATTGCGAACGTACTGTTTTTTGCCGGCGACATGAAAGATGTTTTAACTGCATCGTTTTTCGAAACGCATGGCTCGCCCGATGTGATTGTTGCCGATCCGCCGCGTGCCGGCATGCATCCGGATGTATGCGCGCGCATTGCCGAAAGTGGCGCAACAAAAGTGATTTACGTGAGTTGTAATCCTTCTACCCAAGCGCGCGATCTGGCATTGCTCGATAGCGTTTACGCGGTTGAACAGGTGCAGCCGGTCGACATGTTTCCGCAAACCACACATGTTGAGAATATTGTGTTACTTCGTAAGAGATGAACATCGCCGACGAAATCCTGAATAATCCTGAAGCTTTTTGGTCGAATCGATACAAAACCAATGAAACCGGTTGGGATATTGGATCTGTTTCAGGGCCAATCAAATCAATATTCGATGAGCTTTCCGATAAAATTATCCGCATTCTGATTCCCGGAGCCGGCAATGCCTGGGAAGCAGAGTATGCGTGGAGATTGGGGTTTAAAAATGTTTATGTGCTGGATATTTCGGAAAATGCACTCCGGAATTTTCATGAGCGTATCCCCGAATTTCCCAAGGAGCAATTGATTCATGCCGATTTTTTTAAGCACGAAGGAAGCTATGATTTGATTTTAGAGCAGACGTTTTTTTGTGCGCTACATCCCAGTTTACGAAGCGCTTATGTTGAGATGATGTATAGAATCTTGGTGCCGGGCGGATCGCTTCGGGGTGTGTTGTTTGCAAGTGCCATGAACAGCGATAGGCCGCCCTTTGGTGGAAGTGAAACAATTTACCGAAATTTGTTTTCGCCGTTTTTTCCAAAAGTGAAATTCGAATTATGCAAATCTTCCATCGAAGCGCGTTCGGGGAATGAACTGCTCTTTTCGGCTGAAAAGTGAAATGTATAATTCACGTTTCTAGTTCGTGCGTATTAAATTACATTATTTTCGCGCGGTATGAAGGTTGCCGAATTTTTCGATTTGTTTGTTAAGGAATTGGAGCAAATGCCATCGCTCTGGTCGTATTATAAATTTCACACAGATGCGAAAAGCCTCGAGTTCCGCAAAGCCTATTTTTGCCAGCGCCTCGAATACATCGAAAAGCAAATTCAGCAACGCGATTCACAAACCTGGGACATTGGATGCGGTTATGGCACCACTGCACTTTTTTTAGCCTTGAACGGATTTAAAGTGCACGGCACCACGCTCGAGTTTTACATTAATGAATTGCCACAGCGTATGCAGTACTGGTCGCAGTTTGGCGATGTTTCTGGTTTTACCTATGATTACGAGGATTTATTTGATGAATCTGTTCAGCGGAAGGACTTCGATTATATTATTATACAGGATACGCTGCATCATCTTGAGCCTTTGCAGGATGCTTTGCGCATCATTTCAAATCACCTCAAGAAAGATGGTTCATTGGTAATTGTTGAAGAAAACGGGAGCAACATCATTCAAAACCTGAAGCTTTATAAGCAGCGTGGGAATAAACGCATCATTGAAATTTACGACGAGCGCCTTCAGAAGAAAATTTTACTGGGCAACGAGAATATTCGTTCAATCAATACCTGGAAAAAAGAACTAGCGAAGCAGGGCCTTACTGTGGTGAATGATTCCCTTCATTATGTGCGCGCCCTCCCACCGGCAATTTTCAATAAATTGGGTTACGAAAAAGCAATAGTGCGCGAGCAGAAACTTTGGCGCTCCAATCCTTTTCTGAAGAAGTATTTTTTCTTCGGGATTAATTTTCTGGTTCGGCACGCGTAATCATTGTGCAGCGTCATGCATCAAGTATGACTTTCAACCCATCGTATGCTGCTTGTGTGTTCGGGAAAACGGATTTCGCCTCCATTTCGAGCAATTCGGTTTCGCGGTAGCGCGACGAAAAATGACCAATAATTAATCGCTCAACGTGTGCCGATTTAGCTGCCAGTGCAGCCTCGAGTGCCGTGCTATGAAAGGTCTCAATGGCCCGATTTTTCAATTCGTGTAAAAAAGTAGCCTCGTGGTAAAGCCAGGTTGTTCCCTGCACGGCTTTTATAACAGCTTCATCGTAAGCCGTATCAGAACAATAGGCATAACTTACAGGGGCTGGTGCCGGTTTTATGAGAAGCGAATTTGGAATGATGGATTGATTGGCCGTTATAAAATCTCCACCGGCTTTTATGTTTTTGAATTCCGAAACCGGAATGCGGTATTGCGCAACCCTATCCATGCGTAGGTTACCGCCTTTTGGTTTTTCGATAAACTGAAACCCGAAACAGGGTATACGGTGGTTCAATGGAAACGTGTATACATCAAAGCCTTCCAGCTCGGCGATATGCTGTTTTGATTCGCAATCGATGGCATGATAAACCAAGGAATACCGTAAATCGGTTTCGGAAAGTTCAAACTGAAGGTCGAGCAATTTGAACAGCGCCGCTGGTCCGTAAAGATGCAGCGCCTGTTTTCGTCCGAGTAAATGCATCGATGAAAGCAATCCTTGCAAGCCCAGGTAATGATCGCCATGGAGATGCGAAATAAAGATAGAATGAATGCGTGAGGATTTGAGTTTGTGCTTTAGCAGCTGCATCTGTGTTCCTTCGCCGCAGTCGATAAGCACATCGGCTGATTCGAAACGCAGCAATTGTGCGGTTGGATTTCGATACGTGGTTGGCGTGGCGGAGCCGCAGCCTAGAATAAAAAGTTCGGGACGAAACAAGGTGACTAAATAAAAAAGCCCGTCGGTGGGACGGGCTAAAGATATTATGGAAACAAAAACAAAATAACTTAGTTTGATGCAATCACCATGCGACGGGTAACAGAGTTTTTACCATCACCAATGGTGTAAAAATAAATACCCGGAGTTAATTGATCAGCATTAAAGTTTACCGTGTTCTCTCCTTTATTAACTTGAATTTTAGAAGAATACACCACTTTGCCAATCATATTTGAAACCGAAAGATTCATTGTCTTAGCAGCATCGCTGTTGAACTGAATGCTTGTTGATTTATTGAAAGGATTAGGGAAATTTCCTTTTGCACTAACTGGTTCAATAATTTGTGCAACAGCCAGAGGCAAACATCCATCAGCAGCGCTATTTCGCACACGGATTTTGTATCCCGGAACAGAAATCGCAGTGATGCCCGGAACAGCCGATAGCTCAGAAAGCCATGCATTGTTTATCAATAAATTTGCAAGTGGGTTGTTGGTATTGGAAACTTTAGCATCAACAACTACAGTAAACGGAATATCAATGCCATTTGGATTTGCAGTTAAGATGGACTGAATTGCTGCCTGATTGGAAATGATACTCACACAACCCTGAACAGGCGTAAAGCTTGGTGAAGCCCCGCCATTGGTCCATATAGATTGATTGGGAATGTATGTAAAGCCTGAAGGCAAGCCATCAACCGAATTGATCCGAAATGCTTCAATGTAAGCAATTACGTCCAGATTGGTGCCACTTAAACTTACTGAAACAGCGGTATCTGTTAGTGTTTTAATATCAATTACTGCGTTGTACCCAGCAGCCACATCACCAAAAGCACATGGTAAATTCTCGGTTGTGTCGGGCCAAACACCGAAAGAGCTATCGGCGTAAGCAGAATTTGGTGTACACTGTGCTGATGCAGCCTGCACAGTAAGCGCGAAAAAAGCAATGGAAAGTAGTTTTTTAATCATGGTGTTAGTGTTGTGTTTGTGGATTATTCGGTTTCGTTTAAATCATTTTCAATTGAGGCCATAAACAAATAGTCGATGGCTTCAGACACGGTAGGAACCATATTAAGTACGCTGTCGAGTTGCGAAATGGTGATTAGTTTTTTAACAGTAGGCTGGGCACCGGTCAAAACCAATAAACCATTGGCATTTTTACACAGACGATTTCCGACCAATATTGAAGAAAGGCCTGATGAATCGCAGTATTGAACTTTTTCAAGATCGAGAATTATGTTGGCAACGCCATCACTTCCGAGCAGCGTAAACTCGGCTTTAAGTTCTGGCGCATTCATGCTGTCTAAACGCTCGGCATGAAGACGCACAATAGTGTAATGTTCTGTTTTTTCTTTCGAAAAACTCATGGTTGTAATCTTTGTTCAAACCTACAACATTTCTGCAAACGCAACAAATAAATTTCTTAAGATTTAATCAGCCGATCTTCCCGCAAGCAAATACAAAACGGCCATACGCACTGCCACACCACTTTCGACTTGGTCTAGTATTACCGAATGAGGGCCATCGGCCACATCACTTGTAATCTCTATTCCCCGATTTATTGGTCCGGGATGCATCACAACAATTTTCTTGTCGAGTGCATTCAGGCGGTTATCATTTAGCTGGTAATGCTTTGTATACTCGCGATTTGAGGGGAAATATTGGATATCCTGACGCTCGAGTTGAATCCGCAGCATATTCACTACATCGCACCATTGCAGAGCCTTTTGCAGGTTGGTTTCCACATACACGCCCAATTCGTTCAGATAACGTGGAATAAGTGTTGGTGGACCGCAAACTCCTACTTCGGCTCCTAATTTTTGCAAACAGAAAATATTCGATAATGCAACGCGCGAGTGCAGAATATCGCCAACTATCATGACTCTTTTTCCTTCAATTGTTCCCAATTTGCGCTTTATCGAGAATGCATCCAATAGGGCCTGGGTTGGATGTTCATGTGCGCCGTCTCCGGCATTTATAATCACCGAATCGACACGTTCCGATAAGAATTTTGCAGCTCCAGCCTGCGGATGCCGCATCACCACCATATCGACCTTCATGGCGAGGATATTATTCACTGTATCGACAAGTGTTTCGCCTTTCGAAACCGATGAGGAAGAAGCAGTAAAATTTAGCACATCGGCAGACAGACGCTTTTCGGCCAGTTCAAATGAAAGCCGTGTGCGTGTAGAATTCTCAAAAAACAAATTAACAATGGTGGTGTCGCGAAGCGATGGCACTTTTTTAATGGGGCGATTGATTACATCGAGAAACGTATCTGCGGTTTGCAGAATCAAATCGATGTCTTCACGATGCAAATCCTTAATTCCCAACAGATGTTTTACGCGTAGCATTTTACTCATCGGTAGTTTTGGATAAAAGGTTAACCTCGGCAGGACCATCGTAATCGCTCCAAACCAGCGACACACGTTCTTCAAAAACGGCATCGACAGTTATACCTACATAGTCGGGCGAAACGGGGATTTCGCGGCTCCATCGCCTGTCGACCAACACGAGCAATTCTACTTTTTCGGGGCGTCCAAATTGTTGTAAAGCGTCTAATCCGGCACGAATACTTCTTCCTGTAAACAAAACATCATCTACCAAGATCACTTTTTTACCCTCGGTAATGAAATCCATCTGAGTTGTATTGGGAATTAACGGCTTGGTTTTAAAATCGTCGCGGTAAAACGTAATATCCAACTCACCATAGGTAATCTCCTTATGCAGCAAGCGCTCCAGTTCTTTGCGCATGCGGCGTGCTAGCATCACCCCTCTTGGTTGCAAACCTACAAGCACCGTCTGCTCAAATGCATCGTGATTTTCGATGAGTTCATAACAAAGACGAAGCAATACTAGGTTAAAGCGGTCTTTGTCGAGAATCTGTCGGGTAGAATTCATTTCGGAACAAATATACATATTGATTTCGGGCATAAAAAAAGGCGCTTCAGGAAAATCCATCAGCGCCTTTCGAAATAAGTATTACCAATTAGTCCTCTTCGCCTTCATCGGCTTTCTTTTTTGGTGCAGCTTTTTTCTTTTCATTCTGCTCCATTTCGTTCTTAAGATCTGAAAGCACACTTAAATCGCCGAGTGTAGATTTCTCAAGATTATCCTTGATTTTCTTCACGGCTTTTTTCGTATCGTCTTCTCCCTTTTCTTTCCCTGAGGCCTTGTCCGATGGTTTTTCGGCTTCGTGTGTGCGGGCATGCGAAACGATGATTTTTTTATTGTCTTTCGAGAACTCAATTACCTTGAAATCAAGAACATCTTCAACCTTCACTGCAGAACCATCGGCTTTTGCAAGATGCTTAGTTGGCGCAAATCCTTCGATTCCGTATGGTAGGGTAACCACTGCACCTTTATCGTTGATGCTGATAATCGTTCCCTGGCGAACAGAACCTTCTCCAAATACTGTCTCAAATGTATCCCATGGATTTTCTTCAAGTTGTTTATGCCCGAGACTTAAACGACGATTTTCCTTGTCAGTGTCAAGCACAACTACCTCGATTGAATCGCCAACTTTGGTGAATTCACTAGGGTGTTTGATTTTTTTGTTCCAGCTAAGGTCAGAGATGTGGATTAAGCCATCTACTCCTTCTTCGAGCTCAACAAATACACCGAAATTGGTGAAGTTGCGCACTTTCGCAGTATGCTTCGAATCAACAGGGTATTTCGTCTCAATACCTTCCCAAGGATCCGGCATCAATTGCTTAATACCAAGCGACATTTTACGCTCTTCACGATCAATGCTTAGTACCAGACATTCCACTTCTTCGCCTACTTTGAGGAAATCTTGTGCAGAACGTAAATGTTGCGACCACGACATTTCAGAAACGTGAACCAAACCTTCGAAGCCCGGTTCAATTTCGATGAATGCACCGTAATCTGCAATTACAACTACTTTCCCTTTTACCTTGTCGCCTACATTGAGGTTTGAATCAACCTTATCCCACGGATGCGGAGTAAGCTGCTTCAGGCCAAGAGCGATACGTTTTTTGCCTTCATCGAAATCAAGTATAACCACCTGGATTTTATCGTCGAGTTTAACGATTTCTTCCGGATGGTTGATGCGACCCCAGCTGAGGTCAGTAATATGAATCAAGCCGTCTACGCCACCAAGGTCGATAAATACACCATATGATGTGATGTTTTTAACGGTTCCTTCAAGGACCTGACCTTTTTCGAGTTTCGAAATAATTTCAGTTTTTTGTGCTTCAAGCTCTTCTTCAATAAGCGCTTTGTGTGAAACAACTACATTTTTGAATTCCTTGTTGATTTTCACAACTTTGAATTCCATGGATTTGCCAACATATACATCATAGTCGCGGATTGGCTTCACATCGATTTGCGAACCCGGAAGGAACGCTTCGATTCCGAATACATCCACGATAAGGCCTCCTTTGGTGCGGCATTTAACGAAACCTTTGATGATTTCATCGCCTTCTAAGGCTTCATTTACACGATCCCAAGATTTAAGCGAACGTGCTTTTTTATGCGAAAGCAACAACTGACCACCGCGGTCTTCCTTACTCTCGATGTACACTTCAATGGTGTCGCCAACTTTAATGTCGGCATTGTAGCGAAGTTCAGAAAGTGCCACGATACCATCAGATTTGTATCCGATGTTTACAACAGCATCTTTCGAAGTCATCGACACAATTGAGCCCATAACAACTTCGTGCTCGGTAATTGAACTGAGCGATTTTTCATACAACGTTTCCATGCGCTCACGCTCGGCGCTTGAATATGTTGCTGATTTTTTACCTACGGAATCCCAATCGAAGTCGTTGATTGATGCTGCCGTAGCGGTTTTGGTTGATTTGGATTCCTTCTCAACTGCAACAGTTTCTACTGCTGTAGTTTCAGGAGCATCCTGGTTTAGTTCTGACATTACGTCAATAATTGATTAGTTAGACAATATACCCGAAGGCATCCTTTGATTTTCAAAGGGCTGCAAAGGTAAAAATTATTTTTACCGGAATAACAAATCGATTTAATTTGTTATGCTCTGCATTTCAGATGATTTCAGATTTGATGCAATCTCCTCCATGAGCCACATTGGTGTCGAAGTTGCGCCGCAAATCCCGATGCGCGATTCTGTTTCGAACCAATCTAGATTTACTTCATCCCACGAAGACACAAAATAGGTTTGTGGATTAACTTCCTTGCACACGTTGTATAATACCCATCCATTTGAGCTTTTCTTTCCGGCAACGAATAAAATAACATCATGCGCTGAAGCAAACTCGCGTAGTTGTGGTTCGCGGTTCGAAACTTGCCGGCATAAAGTGTCATTCGATTCCAACTGAAGCGGATTATCGCCCCCTGCTTCTGCAATGCGGCGTTCAATTTCGGCGCGCATCTCACGGAATCCCTCCGTTGGTTGGGTAGTTTGCGAAAAAAACTGGATGGGTTTGGAATAATCGAGTTTGTCTAAATCATCTACAGATTCAACAATAATTGCTCTGCCATTTGTTTGCCCTACGAGGCCGTTCACTTCGGCATGCCCTTCTTTTCCGTAAACTACAATCTGCCCTTCGCCAACATGCTCATAGCCATTGCGAATGCGATTTTGCAGTTTTAAAACCACCGGACAAGATGCATCAATCAATTCAATGTTGTTTTCAATTGCGGTGCGATACGTCTCAGGGGGCTCGCCATGCGCTCTGATGAGCACTTTGGTATTCGATAATTGAGCGAATTGTTCGTGGTTAATTATTTTCAAGCCCTTGGCTTCAAGGCGCTCAACTTCCATGTTGTTGTGGACGATATCGCCCAGACAATAAAGGCTCCCCGACTGGTTCAACTCGTCTTCTGCCATTTGAATGGCGAATACAACGCCAAAGCAGAAACCGGAGTTGACATCAATTGTCACTTCCATAGTGGCAAATGTACAGAAATTTTAGTGTGGAAAAATTTACCCTGCAACAGCATTTTTCTTTTTGTGAATCAACCCTATGGCAAGCTCATACACGAAGTCGAGCTGTTGTTCGCGGCTAAGGTGCGTATTGTCGAGCGTAATGGCATCGTGCGCCTTGCGCAAAGGACTTTCCTTGCGTGTCATGTCCTCGTGGTCGCGTGCCAATAAATTCGCCTTTACATCGGCCAAACTTGCCGGAATTTTTTTCGTTTCCAATTCATCGAATCGTCTTTTGGCACGTACGTCAGGATCGGCTGTCATAAAGATTTTAAGTTCTGCATCCGGAAAAACATCGGTTCCGATATCGCGGCCATCCATTGCAATGCCTTTTCCTTGTCCCATTTTTTGCTGCAGCTTAACCATTTTTTTGCGCACTTCGGCAACAGCACTCACCTGACTCACCCAATCGTTCACGTCCATTTGCCGAATGAGTTGTTCAACATTTTCGCCGTTCAGCAAAACCTCCGAAACACGCGACTCGGGGTTGAACGAAAATTCGATGTGAATTGCATCGAGCTGGTCGACGAGTCCATCAGTATCGAGCATTTTTCCATTGATTAAGCCATTGCGAAGCGCATACAGCGTTACCGAGCGGTACATAGCCCCGGTATCAACATAATTGTAGGAAAGCCTCGAGGCGATGGCACGGGCGATCGTGGATTTGCCGCAGGAAGAATAGCCATCAATCGCGATTGTAATTTTACGATCTCCCATTATTTGCGTGTGTAAAACTCAGACAGACGGGCCGAAACCGTTATTTGATTGGGCGATCCGGCAAGATGATACGCCGATCGTCCGTACGAAAGTGAGAATTTATAAATTTTGGCCGATACGCCCCACGAAATTCCAACCGTGCCAATGCGCGATGCTACCTTCATTTCTTGTCTGCGCTGATAATTGTATCCAATGCGGACCGTGAAGCCTTTTACAATGCTTAGTTCAGCGGCTACAATAGCATGGCGCATTATTTTATTGGGGATCGATATTTTATCTACAATGGTATCGCCCGAAAGCGGATCAATTGTTTCTTCCGGTATAGATGGATCCCGAAAACTTAAATCGGGTTGTTGTAGATTGTGCGCCGTAAGCGACAAGCGAAGCGGTACGTGTTTTAGTTTTCCTGAAATTCCTGCAGTTAGCTCCAGTGGCAATTTCTCGCGGTTCCCGGTTGTGTACGTGCTAAATTGATAGCCCAGGTTGCGTAAAACAAGCCCCGCTTCGAAGAGTTTTGATTTGCTGAGGTAGGAGAATCCGGCATCCATAGCCATTCCGAACGAAGAATATTGCTCAAGACGCGATGATATAGCCTTTAGATTAACCCCGATTGAAAACAATGAATCAATCGATTTGCCTGCACCTGCAGTAAAGCAATACTCACCTGCAGTAAATTCGCCGGTAATCTCTCCTGTATTATCGGCCTGGTCGAAGGTCCCATAATTTACATACTGTACACCGGCATGAAGTGTGGCAAATGAGCCAGCATTCATCGCATAAGAAGCATAACCGTAATTAATCCCCGCGAAATAATCGCTAAAGCTCATCAGCAGCGATTTATTCATCGATGGATTCAGTAAGGCCGGATTAAGATAGGCCATGGCCGGATCTTCATCGCGGAATGAGACATTGTCGCCACCGATGCTTAAAATTCGCGAAGAATTTGGGAGATTGATGAAGCGATAAATATTTTGCCCTCCGATTTGGGCATTTGTATTTGCTACGAATAGAATTGCTTGCAGAATTATCAGGCCAAATCGTTTCATGGCGTTAAAATATAGAATTTCATCCAACATCGAAGAGCGAAATATCATTTAATGATTTTAAAGTTCCCATAAACCATTTATCCCAATAATTCTTAGGTTTGCAATTCCTTAAAAATGAGTTTAAATGCTATACGATCGCAAAAAAGCAATTCTAAACGACGAGCTTCAACTACAGGAAAAATTGTTGGCTGAACTTTTTAAAAAGCAAGAAAATATATCAATTTTCGACATTGGAGCCTGTGAAGGTGAAAGTTCAATTCGCTATTCTCGTCAATTTCCCAATGCACGGGTATGCTGTTTTGAACCGATTCCATCTAACCTCAAGTTAATACATAATAACATTTCCGAATTCGAAGCATTTAATGTGCAAGCGTTTGAAATTTGCTTGTCGGATAAAGATGGTGAAGCAGAATTTCATGTTTCGTCCGGAAAGCCTGAGGAATTTAATGGGAAAGACGTTGATTGGGAATTTGGAAATAAGAGCAGTTCCTTACTTCCGCCCGACAAAACCTTGGATACCTACAAATGGCTTGAATTCAAAAATAAAATAAAGGTTCCTACGATTAAACTCGACACCTTTCTATCACGCGAAAAAATTGATCAAATCGATTTTGCGCACATGGATGTACAGGGGGCAGAATTGATGGTTCTACGTGGTGCCGGTAGTAAAATCAATGCCATTAAAAATATTTGGCTAGAGGTTGAGGCAATTCCGCTGTATAAAGGACAACCTGTAAAAAAAGATGTTGAATCATTTTTGTCGAATCTTGGTTATGTTAAATTGATAGACACTGTCGATAAAGTTGCAGGAGATCAGTTTTGGAGCAGGCGCGAATGGATCACTACCCGAATGGGGGAGAGCTGGGTCCAAAACAGAATCAATC